>CAYYFV010000008.1:0-14937 GCA_964471455.1 uncultured Candidatus Peribacteria bacterium
AAAGTCAAATTTGGACCATAAACAAAATAAAAAGCCACCTGCATCTGACGTGGCGACAGTCCTATCAGATCATCGGCCCGATATACACCCAAAACACTTCCAGTAGCAAAATTTGCCTCAATCACAGAAGAACCATCCAAGGGATCGAAACAAACTGCCAACTCCCCAACAGATTCAATTGCATCGGCTTGCTCCTCCGAACATATCAAAGAACACAAACCCGAATCAAGAAAGTTTTTTGTAAAAATATCATCAGCCACAATATCCAGGGCTTTTTGAGACTCCCCATGCACATTGGTCGAACCTACTACATTATGCATGGTACAATACACGTTATAGAACTCAATTGCGGACAGCACAGAACAACGCACAAGCTCGGTCACATCCTTATCTAGACCTAACTCATCCAATACTTGATTTAAATTTAACATCCTAATATTTTAAAGCCGTTTTGGAATATGTTTCCATAAAATGAATAGAACTGGGCCTTCTCAACAAATCTAACTGCTCATTGGTCTTAATATAATCCAAGGATTGCAACTTAGACAATTCAATATTGTTTTTTTGCCTGACACTATTAATCTTCGAACGCACAGCAGATAATTCAGAAATTTGATAACCATAAGTCAAAGATCTCTGAAAATTAAACAAATGCATCACTAACAAAAACAAAATCATAAAAGATAAACACATAAACATTCTATGATATCGAGTTTCGATACCAAGGCCGAAAGCCGCCGATCTAAAAAGGGAGGGGATTTTGTTCACCTAAGGCGATTAAATTTTTTTAAAAACTCGAAGCTTAGCACTACGAGCACGTGGATTTTCTTCGATTTCATCAGCAGATGGTACCACAATTTTTTTGGTTATGACTTCGACTTTACTAGGAGCATGAATAGACATCTGAGCCTTGATAGGGTCAGTTTCTAAAGGTTTTTCTAGTTTCTTAATGAAATTCTTAACTATTCTATCTTCCAAAGAGTGATAAGAAATTACCGCAATACGACCACCTGGCTTCAGCAGTTCAAACATGTGATTAAGACCATTATACAAAACATTCAACTCATCATTTACCACAATTCTCAAAGCCTGAAAAATACAGGCCAATTCCTTATGTGCCACAGGCGGATGTAAAACAGGCTCCAACCGTGCAGCAAATTCATCTGTATAGGTAAATGGTTTAGAAGATCGTTCTTCGACAATAAAGGCAGCCACCTTGCGGGCAGATTTCAATTCACCAAACTTCCAAAGTATTTCGGCAATTTTTGCCTCAGACATACCATTCACAACCATAGAAGCTGTCAACTTTTGCTTGCGAGAAAAACGCATGTCCAATGGACCACGTTTTTTATAACTAAAACCGTATTCGGCCACATCTACATGTGGAGATGATAATCCCAAATCCAACAAAACCTTATCAACCGAATCAATCTTAAGCACCTTCTGATAGTGATCAATAGTACAAAAGTTATCGTTCACATAATACACTTTACCTTCGAAGTTCTGAAGACGCTTACGAGCCTCCTGCATATTACGAGGGTCTAAATCAAACCCATACAACTTACCACCAGAACTCAACTTAGACAAAATAGCCCTAGCATGACCACCAAGCCCCAAAGTTCCATCAACAACATAATCCTGTTCTTGAACATCTAACAAATCAATTACTTGATCTAATAAGACTGGTTTGTGCGTCAGAAGAAAAGAATTCATATAAACAATTTAGACATACATTACCGGAGGGACCTATCCATATTTTTATATAGGTTAAATGGCTTACTGTCAATTATTACAAAAACCAAAAATCCAAAACCTCGAACAAAAAACGGCTAGTAAAAGGCGATAAATCCGTATAAATATTTTAAACAAAAAAGCTTGACAATCTGTCCAAATTATCGAATTAAGAATCTATGCCTAATCAACTCAGACAAATCCCCTTCGCGAACAATTTCTAGAGACTTATCATGCACCTTCACAATTGTCGAGGGTGATTCATCATCCAAAACACCCAAATCCAAAACTCCAGATATCAAGTTGAAATCTGCTCCCAACTGCATCTCTAACTCTTCTACCGAGTAACAGGCTGGTCTGCCGTGAGCATTTGCAGAAGTTGTGAAAATTGGCTTTCCAAGAGATCTAACCACAGCAATCATCAAGTTATGATCTGGCAATCTAACACCGAGAGTTTCACCGGAGCGAGTCTCAGCAATGATTGTCAGGCGACCCGGTAAAAATTCTTCTACCAAAATATCTACTATCGGATTCTTTTGAAACAGCTCCAAAACATCCTGCTTCTCAGACATACAGATACTCAGTGGTTTATCGAACTTATGACCCTTAATTTTCTGCACCAAAGCTAAAGCCTCCTGATCATAAGCCACCCCCGACAAACCATAACAAGAATCTGAGGGCAAACACACCACAGCTGAATCATTAAGTAAATCAACTAATTGATCCAAAGCCTTATTAAAATTATCATTTGCCAAAAACTTCATAGATTTTATCTTCTAAATTTGCTATAATATAATGAAACCACCCTAATAATTCAATATCATGAGAAAAAAAGTTGCAATTAATGGATCTGGAAGAATCGGACGAGCCAGCCTCAGAGCCAATTTAGAAAGAAATTTATTTGATATAGTTGCTATAAATAATTTATCAAACATCCATCAAACAGCTCACCTCTTACAATACGACACAATGTATGGCACACTCAAGCACAAAGTAGAGGTCCAAGGAGAATATATTGTAATTAATGGTCACAAAATCCTCCACATCCAAGAACGAGATCCAAGCAAACTAACTTTGAAAAAACTCGGAATAGATATAGTACTCGAATGCACTGGAGTCTTCAAAACTCCAGAAAAAGCTGGATTGCACATCCAGGCCGGCGCAAAAAAAGTCTTACTTTCGGCACCAGGTAAGGGCGTCGAACGTACAATTGTTCGAGGCGTCAACGACAGTGATCTCAAAGATAGCGATATTATTGTTTCAAATGCATCCTGTACTACCAACTGTACTGCTCCAATTGTTATGCTATTGGACGAGCATTTCGGTATCGAATCTGCTTTCTTATCAACTGTCCATTCATACACCAACTCCCAAAACATTGTAGACAATTCACACAAAGATATCAGACGTGGCCGCGCGGCTGCCCTCAACATTATCCCGACCACTACAGGAGCTACCAAGGCCGTAATTGAAGTACTTCCACAACTCAAAGGCAAGCTCACAGGCCAAGCCTATAGAGTTCCCACAGCGACTGGATCAATTATAGAATTGAACCTAGTGCTCAAAAAAGAAACCTCTCGCGAGGTCCTGAATAACGTTTTTGACAAAGCCTCTCAAAACCAGCTCAAAGGCATCCTAGATATAACAGAAGAACAACTTGTCTCATCTGACTACGTGGGCAATCCACATTCTTGCATTATCGATGCAGAATTCACAGAGGTCCTCAACGGCAATATGGTCAGAATCCTTGCCTGGTACGATAACGAATGGGGTTATTCGAACAGACTTATCGAAATAGCAGCCGAAATGTAAGGTCTCTACGCATCTAAACACCAAAAAAACCTCACGACACCTCGGAATCAATCCACACACTATAAAAGCCCCAAATATTCGGGGCTTTGCTTTATGCTGCTGCAGCCTGAGTACCTGCTGCTGCTTGCGCAGCTGCTCTTCTAGCTCTTGCTTTGGCTTTGTTTCTTTGTTTCCAAGCTTTTGCCTTTGGAAATTTCTTACCTACTAAACAATGTTGTTTAGATGTTGATCTATTAGACATTCAAATCGATTTAAAAGTACTTTTACAGTGATTCTAAACAAATTAATAAAAAAATCAAGAACATTTACAAAGTTTTAAAAGTTGAAAAAAAACTCCCAATTCATATAATGATGAAGATAAAACAAAAAAATATGGAAAACAGACAAAAAAAAATTCTAAACGCAATCATCGAACAACATCTCATGAGTGCCGAACCAATCGGATCCAAAACCCTCCTAGTAAGTTATGATCTAGGAGTCTCCCCTGCCACAATACGTAACGAAATGGCCCAACTAGAAAAAGCAGGCTACCTCATGCAACCACACACATCTAGTGGTAGAATCCCCACCGATTTGGGCTACAGATTTTTTATAAATGAATTGGTAGACTACTCCAAAGCCAAGTCCCAAGCCGCCGCACTGATTGCCAAAATAAATCAAGATTTTCAAAAACGAAAACTCAAAAAAGAAGTCCAAAATGCAGTTACCATGCTTTCCAACTATACTAATAGTATTAGTTTTGCGACATTACCTGGTTCACGCACCTTCTATCTCGGAATATCCAACATGCTCAAAAAACCAGAGTTTCTCAATGACCCACTCACCGCCTGCCAAGTAATTGAAGTCTTTGAAAAAAACAACCAATTCCTTCAATTTCTTGAAAATTCAGATACTCCAGAAGGAGAGGTCCAAATTAGCATTGGACACGAAAACTTACTTGAACAAATTCAATCCTGTAGTATTATTGTCACTCGATATCGCTCGGACAACTTCCTTGGGCATATCGGAATGCTAGGACCGACTCGCATGAATTATGCAGTCAATTCAATTGTCCTAGAAGAAATTACCAAACAACTTAACCAAGAACTCTAATGACTGACGAACAAACTACTCCATTCCAAGATCCAAAACAAAACACCGACAACACCAGCAGCTCCAATCCAGAACAGGACTTGGCGGCCGACCTGGAAAAAATGACACTTACCGCTCAAAGAGCACTCGCCGACCTCAGCAACTACAAACAACAAATCACCAAAGAACGCCAAATGATGGCTCAAATGTCTCAGATCAGAGTCCTTGAACAATTTTTCCCTGTAATTGACAGCTTCAATCTGGCAATCAAACAAACTCCGGACGCTATTCAATCAGACAACTGGTACCAAGGAATTCAAAACATTCACAAAATGCTCAATAAAATCACGGCCAACATGGGTCTTGTAGCAATTGGCACAGACTCACTAGACTCTAATTTACACGAAGTTATTTCTGTCATCCCAGGAGAAAAGGATCAAATAATAGAAACATTGGAGCAGGGATATATGCTTGAAGACAAGGTCGTTCGCCCATCCAAAGTGGTTGTTGGATCTGGAGAATAATACAAATTTAAATACTAGACAGAAAAAATCTTGCAAAAAATCAATTAGCACTCTATAATAGTGAGTGCTAATTTATTATATATAACTATTCTAACTAATATGAGTAAAATAATTGGAATCGATCTTGGTACCACCAACTCATGTGTTGCAGTCATGCAAGGAACTGAGGCGGTTGTAATTCCTTCAAGCGAAGGTACACGTACCACTCCATCGATTGTTGCTTACAAAAACGAAGAAAGACTAGTTGGTATCCCAGCAAAAAGACAAGCTGTCACCAACGCCACAAATACAATTTTTTCTGCCAAGAGGTTGATCGGACACAGTTTTTCAGAAATCGACAAAATCATTGGTAACCTGCCATACGAAGTGGTCAAAGGATCCAAAGGCGAAGCCGAAATTATGCTCAGCGGCAAACAATACCGGCCTGCCGAAATTTCTGCCATGGTTTTACAAAAACTTAAAAGCGATGCCGAGGCTTTCTTGGGTCACGAGGTCACTCAAGCAGTTATCACAGTACCTGCCTACTTCAATGACTCACAAAGACAAGCTACCAAAGATGCTGGTCAAATTGCTGGTCTCGAAGTACTACGTATTATCAACGAACCAACTGCAGCCTCACTTGCTTATGGTATCGACAAAAAAGGTGCCGACAAAAAAGTGGCAGTCTACGACCTCGGTGGTGGTACTTTTGATATATCAATTCTCGAAATCGCCGACATTGACGGTGAAAAACAAATCGAAGTATTAGCAACCAACGGTAACACTACTCTTGGTGGTGACGACTTTGACAACGCCATTCTCGAATATCTTCTCGCAGAATTCAAAAAACAAGAAGGCATCGATCTCTCTGGAGATAAAGCAGCCATCCAAAGACTCAAAGAAGCTGCCGAAAAAGCCAAAATCGAACTCTCTTCAGCACAAGAAACAGAAGTCAATCTCCCATTTATTACAGCTGACGCTAGTGGAGCTAAACACTTGAATCTCAATCTCAAACGCTCAAAACTCGAAGAACTCTGTTTCGATATAGTCGAAAAATCAATCGAACCATGCCGAAAAGCACTCAAAGACGCCAAAGTCTTCGAATCAGATATCGACGAGGTTATTCTCGTTGGTGGTATGACTCGTATGCCACTCGTGCGTGAAAAAGTCAAAGAATTCTTCGGCAAAGAACCTCACCAAGGTCTCAACCCAGACGAAGTAGTAGCACTTGGTGCTGCCATTCAAGGGGGTGTCTTGCAAGGTGATGTCAAAGATGTTTTGCTCTTGGATGTAATCCCGCTAACTCTTGGGATCGAAACAATGGGTGGCGTACTAACTCCTCTCATCCAAAGAAATACCACAATCCCAACTTCTAAATCTCAAATTTTCTCAACTGCCGCAGACAATCAACCTTCTGTAGAAATTCATATCCTGCAAGGTGAAAGATCTATGGCCCAAGACAACAAATCACTTGGTAGATTTATTCTCGATGGCATCGCTCCGGCACCTCGTGGCGTACCTCAAATCGAGGTCCACCTTGATGTAGATGCCAACGGTATCCTCAATGTCAAAGCAATTGATAAAGGCACTAATAAAGAACAAAAAATCACCATCACTGGATCTAGCGGTCTCACAGATGATGAAATCGAAAAGATGAAAGAAGAAGCCGAAAAATTTGCCGAAGAAGACAAAAAGAAAAAAGAATCTATCGAAGTAGTCAACCAAGCTGAAAGCCTTGTCTACCAAACGGAAAAAACTCTTGAAGAACACGGCGAAAAAGTTCCAGAAGAAATCAAGAAACCAATCCAAGATAAAATCGACTCCATCAAAAAACTTCTAGAAGCAGAAGAAAAAGATATCGAAACCATCAAAACACAAGTCGAAGAACTCAACAAAGAGATTCAAAAAATCGGTGAAGCTATGTACCAAGCCGAACAAGCTGCAGGCGCCCAAGCCGAACAAGCCGCAGGCGCCCAAACCGACAGCGACACCCCAGAATCTGAATCAGCACACTCAACAGAGGACAAAAAAGACAAAAAAACTCAAGACGCCGAAGGTGAAGTCATCGATCAATAAACAATCTAGTTTAGCCACCTGTCAAAGGGTGGCTTTTTTGTTGTCCAAAATCTATAATACAGAACTACGATAAATGATCCCACATAAAATTAAACATCAGCAACTGAGACTCAACAATCATTTTGCTTTGCACCTCAACAACCAACATTTCATGATCAACAAACGACATAAAAAACACCCTATCATCTAAAATAATAATATCAAACTTCAAGTCAGCCGAACATTTAAACAACTTAATCTGATAAGTCCCTCTCTCATTATTTGACTTATATTCTCGAGCAAAACTTGTATCAATTAATAAATCACGTGCATCTACTTTTTTGGAACTTAGGACCTCAACTATCTTATCCAAATATTCTTCAAATTCATCATTGACTGCATCTATATTGACAATGCCCCTCCAAACCCCTGATTTTACTGCCTCTTCATATACAACTGACATGCTTTCCAGGCCCCTCCAAAAATGTACTTTTGGCAAACTCTTATCTTTTTTATAAATCTCATATTTTCTTAATCCAGTTTCGAATTCAGATAATTGCTTATCTATAGTTGTTTTCTCTAAAATTAACGAATCAATCACCTCAGAAGGAAAAAACCCTCTATAAATTTTAGAGTCATTTTCTACTAAATTTAAATCTATTAATTTAGATAATATATCATTCAAAAGAACTTTATCGAAGCCTGATCGCTTTTCCAAATCAGACATTGTCAGCTCTCCATCCTGCAACAAAATGGTATAAACAAAGTCCTGAGAACGAGTTAAAAACATAAAACTTGCATTATAAATTACACATAGTTTATAATAATTTCACTACTATGTAAAAAAAAAAATGCGAAATAAAATACTTCCTTTATTATTATCTTGCCTGCTAATCTTGGGCTGTTCATCAACGAGTGAAACAGTACAGGATACAGATGAACTAAGTGCGGCAATCGTCAATTGGATTGGTTTTGCACCATTACATATCGCATCTGAACTTGGATATTACCAAGACCTTGGTCTCAACATGGACATTCAAGTTATTGAAGATCTTTCAGCAGTAAAATCTGCAATTCAATCTAATAAAATAGACCTTAGCTGGGGTACGGGAGATGTCCTAATGACGTTTGCGGACTCGGGCATTGACGTCAAAGCATTTTATGCAGTTGACTGGTCAAATGGAGGTGACGGTGTGGTAGTCAGCAATGACTACAACGATTGGAAGGATTTTGAAGGAGTCGAATTCTCCGGTCAAGAGGGTTTTCCACCATCGAATCTATTCTTATACGCTTTAGCAAAAAATGGTGTTGACGTTTCAAAAGTCACTCTAAATGAAATGGATACAGCAGCCGCTGCTTTAGCTTTCAAAGCAGGAAAAGTAGATGTAGCAGCAGTTTACCAACCATACTTAAGTGAAGCTGCAGAAAGAGAAGATGGGAAAATATTCTTAACAAGTGCAGATTACCCATACGTGATTACCGACTATTTTGCAGCAACTCCAGAAACTTTAGAAAACAAATCTAACGCAATTGCTAAATTTATTGAAGGCACAGACAAAGCTATACAATTTATCAAATCCAATCAAAACGAAGCCGCAGAAATTGCAGCTCCTTATTTTGGCTTAACTCCAGAGGATGCACTAGCTATCTTTATGGATGTCAAGTTTCCATCATTAAAAGATAATAAAAAATTATTCTCCTCAGACAAAATCAATGACACCTTTCAAACATTTGAACAAGCTATGAAACAAGCAGGTGTTATTAGTAAAGATATTGAAGTTACCAATCTATACACAGATCAATTTGTAAAATAATGAAACTAAAACTAATAAGTATTATTGGATTTATAGTTATATGGGAATTCATCGCAAAAATAACAGATCCAATATTCTTTGTAAGTTTTAGCCAGTCAATTAAAACCCTAACAACACTTTTCACAGAACACAGTTTACATCTAGACGTAATTGCCAGTTTCCAAAGAATTATTTATGCACTAGCGATCACATTTTCAATAGCAATCCCACTTGGGATTGCTATTGCTAGTTCCAAGATCAACGAACAAATTACTAAACCCATTACAAAATTTTTAAGATTCATACCAGCTCCCACCCTCATTCCACTATCTGTAGTTTGGTTTGGAATAGGCGAATTTACTAAAGTCTTCATTGTCACCTGGGGCATATTTTTTACAGTACTACTATCAATTAGAGATGCAACAGAAAATGTACCAAAAGAATACACACAAATTGCCAAATCTATGGGGTATTCCAAGTTCAAAAGATTGCAAAAAGTTATCTTTCCAGCTATTTCCCCAGACATAGCCAATACTCTAAGAATTGCCATAGTAGAATCATGGGTTTATTTACTCATTGCAGAAATGATCGCAGCCAAACAAGGTATCGGCAAAAGCTTAATTCTTGCACAAAGATTCCTACAAATTGAAAGCATATTTGCAATTCTAATATTACTAGCCATTATTGGAGTCACTACAGACTACATCTTAGTCAAAATAAGAAACTATTTATTTACATATAAATACTAAATGAAAAAAAATATAATTCTTAAAGTTAGAAAACTAGAAAAAACCATAAAAAATAAATTAATTTTTTCTAATATTACAATCACTATACATTCACACACTTTTATATCAATTCTAGGAAAATCAGGTACCGGTAAATCTAGCATTTTAAAAATTATTCAAAACCTTGACCAAAAATATTCCGGAGACATAGTACAAAATATTCAAAGCAATGAAATCCAATCAATCTTTCAAAACTACACCTTATTTCCATGGCTAACTGTAATTGACAATATTGCCCAACCACAAATAATAAAAGGTGTCCCCAAAAAGCAAGCCCTCAAAAATAGCTTCAAACTACTCAAAGATGTAAAACTGTCCGACAAAGCCACACACTTCCCACATGAGTTGTCTGGAGGTCAAAAACAAAGGGTTGCTATAGCTAGAGCCCTAGCTCTGAAACCCAAATTACTATTAATGGATGAACCTTTTGGCGCTCTAGATTCAAAAACTAAATCTGAACTACATGCACTCATTCTCAAACTTTTCCACCAATACAAAATGAGTATCCTCTTTGTTACTCATGATATTGACGAAGCCATATTCCTATCCGACAGAATTTACACCTTAAATTCTAAAACCAAACAATTCAACCTACCTCAGACAATAGATTTCGTAAGACCTCGAAACATAAACATTCAATTTTCAAACAAATTCCAAGACTTTGCCAAACAAATTAACACACTCCTGTAAACATCAAAAAAAGTGGCTTTTCAAAGGGTGGCTTTTCAAAAGGTGGATTTTTAAAGGGTGGATTTTTAAAGGGCGACTTTTTAAAGGGTCAATTTTTAAAGGGTGAATTTTTAAAGGGCGACTTTTTAAAGGGTGAATTTTTAAAGGGTGGCTTTTTTGTTGTCCAAAATCTATAATAAAAAAAACTAACCAAAAATATGAAATTTACAAAAAAACACGCATACATATTCGCAGCTTTGTTAGTTATTAGCTACGTGGGTAGTACTTTCAACTCACTCACAGTCAAACTAAATAATATCGATCGAACCCTTGCCGAAATCGAAAACAACATGCAATCCAGACTCGACACATTCTCAAGCTTGGTAGAAACAACCAAAGAGTCTGTGGAATTCGAATCATCGACTCTCGAAAAAATCACTAAGTACAGATCTGGCATCCAGAATGCCACAGGCAGAAATGCCAAAATCGAAGCCCTCAACTCAGCCAATCTAGGATTTGGTAGAATAATGGCTACTTTTGAAAACTACCCAACTCTCAAAACCACAGAACAATTCGCAAACTTTCAAGTATCAATAGACGGTATGGAAAACAGACTCAGAGTCGCCAGAAAAAACTTCAACGATGCAACTTTTATCTACAACAACATTGTCGAACAGATACCTAGCAGTATAATTGCCTCCCTATTTAATTTTACAACGCTCGAATACTTTGAAGCAGAAGAGGCAGCCCAAAACCGCCCAAATCTAACAGAACTATTCGGTGAGTAAATTATTTATCAGTTTTTGTACAATTTTTTTATTCACTAGTAGCACGCTTGCCTACTTCCCTATTCCCGAGCACTCCGGCTTTGTCACAGACAGTGCTGGAGTCATTGATGATCAAGTTGAGCAGCAGCTTGAACAAGAATTTTATTCAATACAACAGAATCAAAACATAGACATCGCAATTCTCACACTCCCCAATCTCGATGGTTACCCCATAGAATTACTAGCCAATGATGTTTTTAATGAATGGCAACTAGGAGACGCCACTCAAAACAGCGGATTACTATATGTAATAGCACCAAATGACAGGCTCTCTCGCATAGAGCTAGGATACGGCATCGAGACCATTCTGACAGACACACAGACCCTACAAATTCAAGAACTGGCTTACCCCTATTTTCAAGAGCAAGACTTCACCCAAGGCAGCCTGGTCGTTATAGAAAACCTACTACAACAAATAGAAGGCAAATCATTTACCAAGCAAGAAACCCAAATTAGCTTCTGGCAAGCAAACTGGCATTTCTTATTTGCTATGTCATTTCTATACTTTCTTTGTTTTGGCATGATCAAAAAAAAATCTCCAAAAACAGCAATCATCACTGGAGAAAGCATTGCATTACCAGTAGCTTGGTTTATTTTTGAAAACATATTTGCAGCCCTTCCGGCCCTCTATCTCAATATATGGTTGGCACACTGGTTCTATAGACAACACAAAAAAGGAAATATCAATTTAGAAAACTTTTCCAATCACAACAATGGCAGATTTGGAGGCTTTGGAGGCTTTGGCACAGGCTCCTCTGGCGGCAATTCAGGTGGCTTTGGCGGCTTTGGAGGTGGCTCCTCTGGCGGGGGCGGATCGACAGGACGCTGGTAATTAAGAATTAAAATAATTTTTGACCATTTACATAAATTGTCATATTAGAATTAGATCTCTCACGTTTCTCTTTATTATAATCCTGAGGCAAAATAAAATTTCTTGACTCTAGTAACCGAAAATAATCTCTAAAATAAAATCGCCTATCTAAGTCTTGTGAAACAGAAAACCACGTGTCATTGGCAATTTTCAAATAAGGGCTATCATCACTACTACTTGAAATCATTATAAAATCATGACCATGACACACATCTGATTGTGCTATCAATCGATTTAAGGTTTCTATGTTAGTATCGCTAAAACAAGATTGAAAAATTATTTTGGTCGTTGTTTTTGATGTTTGATTTTTTAAACGTTCTTCTAAAGCTTCAAACAAATCCTTTACATACAACTTATCATCAATATCCATGGCAATCTCTCCGTCTAAGCCATGCCCTCCCAAGACCAAGGTCATATCTCCTGACTGACCAGATATCAGATCCGTTATCTGTGATATTTCACTTACATCCTCATTGAAAACAAAAGTTTTGATAGGCATTCGATTATGTTTCTGTGCTAATGAATCAAAAGCTCGAGAATTCCAAGTTCTTAAAGTGCTATCAAAATACGTCGGATTATAATCTTGTTCAGAATTATCAGGATTTCTAAAAGTAAAAACTAAAAGAGAACCACCTAAGACAGGTTGATTCTGAATTTCATCATATTTTGAAACTAAATGTGTTAATCTATCTAAAAAATTAGATCCAGAAGTATCTTTACATGTTTGTAACATAGAGAAATAAACACTTATAGGTAAGTGCCCAAACTCCGACTGAGAAATAATTGCAAAAGTATCTGAGTTAATAAGTTGTGATATCTGAGCTTTATCTCCTAATTGAAGATTAGATCCAATAACTTTCAATTCATCTACAGTAAAATCAACAGCATTTAAACCTAATCCTACCAAAGCCATGCTAGAAAAACTAGCAACAAGAGAATTTGAAGAATTAAAGTTATCCTTAGCAAAAGACATAAGTTCTGCTTGCATATCTGAATTTGCTAGTAAAACATTATTTAAAATAAAAAACACATATTTATTTAGACCAAAAGGATCTAATTGAAAATTTAAATTTTCAAGTATCAAGGATGTTGGTTTAATAAAAGACATAATATTATCAGTTTTTAAACATATTTCATAAAAATACATCACTGCTTTATCTGCATGACTAAATCGATGAGATGACATATCAAAATCAATCAAAGAGTCGGGAAAACCACTTGAAGCAAATAAATTCATCTCAAGCATAATAACCATCCGTTCTGTACTAAAATATGAACTTTCAAATAATTCTATATTATCATCAGAAGCTTCCAAAAAGCTCAAAATTTCATTAAGATTTTTCACTCCACATTTATCTATAATTTCACACAAATTATCGATAGTTCTTTTACGAGTAAATCTACGAGCAACAGAAACTATGCGACTCTTTAAATCTTGAGACATAGATTTGTCTAAAGTTAGTTCAATCTCATCAGGAACAAATGACCCTTTAAGCCAAGGCTCCTTAAAAATAAAGGCTAATGCATTTCGATTTCTTTCAATGCAATAATCAGAAAGGAAATGAAGCGAAACCAAAGATTTCAACTCATTTCTAGAGTAATATTTAATAAGCTCATCTACATTTTTCAAAACCCAAATTTCTGAACGTCGTAATCGCATTAAAAAATCATAAAAAGTTTTTACTAACACAGGCCTCTTTTTGCATATCTCAAACACACGGGAAATTAATTTGAGTCTAGTATGTGGAATTTGATTTAAAAAAAATTTTAAAAAATTAATATCCAAATTTAAATTCTTTTCAAAAATATTAAATACAAAATTTAAATCTGCATGGTTCAATTTCTGATTGTTTTGGTTTAAAGTAGCTACAATTCTTTCTGAAAGATCAGGATTTCCAAATAAATTTTCCTTTCTTAATAAAAGTAAGACATTAGCCTTTAAGAAAAAATCAAATAACAAATTATGACTCTCAAAAGACAAGCTTTTTTGCTCTACTAAACTACAAAAAAAGGTAAACATATATTCTCTTAAAGCATTTCCAGATAAATCAGATTGAAAGTTATGTTCTTGCAAAACCTGAAAAACTCTCGCTTCATCACCAGTTACATCAAGCTTAGAACGAAAATCAACTAACTCAGCTGACATCTCAAGAGCTTTCAAAGGTACATATGTCTCATCATGGAGATCTATAGGAACATGGGAATCCCGTAACCAGATAGACCTAACCTTAACTGCTTTAATAGGACCACCATTCTCATCATTAATCCTTACCGAAGGACTAGTAGATTGAAAATCTATCTGGACACCAAACATGTCTGACTCAATATCAAAAACCTTTTCTCCCCGTATATTTATAAAATGTACAGATGATTTACTTTTTAATTTTAAAATACTAAATAATGGTAATAAACCATCACGCAAGCCTCCATCATTATCTATCAAAGACAATTCTGAATGAGAATATTCAGGAAAACTACCATCGTATTCAACTGAATGAATATCAAATGATTTCAAAATTAAAAGCCTTGCAATCGTCAAAATTTCTATAGCTTTAACACGCACTTCCAAACTTAAAAAAGTATCTTCATTCAAATCCCCAGTGATATAATCTCGAATAAAATCTTTATTTTCGTTCAAATAATCAATATAGTCCCCTACATTTACTTCCTGTTTTAAGGATAATCTTTGATCGCTATAATCAAGCTGTTCAAACTTAGCAGTAGAATTCTCCGAAGTAAAACCTGACTCTTTCATAAACATATTATTAATCACTATATTTTAACATTTTAAAAGAAATATGTCAAAAAGCCCAAGTT
>CAYYFV010000009.1:0-13032 GCA_964471455.1 uncultured Candidatus Peribacteria bacterium
TATCAAACCAACATTAGCTAAAGAAAACAAAGATTCCTCTAGATATAAAACCCCTACAGGTAAAAAGAATAGCAAACCACCAATTAGCTTAATTAGTAAAAGAAGTTTAATGTTTCTTGATTTCATAATTTATTATTAATATAGTCTTGTACCATTTGGTATGTTCTTGTCTGTTGTTGATAATACCACCTCTCCCTCTTCTAAGACAAATCCAGTGCCCAGTAAATAGGTCACTAGTGGTCTTACTTGTTTGCGTGAAACACATATTACAGCAATTGGGCTTTGTGAGAACTGAATCCTTTTTGTGTGTTGAGTAATTTATTGTGGAACGAACTTGGAGCAGTGTTGAATTGATTAAACCTTGTATCTGTTTAACTTATTGAAATCATCTTGGCCGAGTTGATCAAGTGGAGTTAAACCATCGATAGTTTGTAATGATTTGGTGTCTGACGCGGTTGAATCCGATGTGGTTTGTGCTAGCTCTACTACTGTTGAATGCGTTGTTTGCTCTGGATCTTGAGGAGTTTGGGCTTCGGTTGGAGTTGGTTCTGGAATTGTGAGCATTGAAACTAGAGCTTGGGTTGGAGTCAATTTTAAGCTACCTCTTTGGTAATCGATTTCAAAAAGTTCTTTAAATTCTTTAGAATCTTGAAGGGAATTTTTAAGTATAGAAATAGGCATGGATAAATCGTCTTTCGTGACTGATCTTAAAATAACGGCAGCGATTGCACTGTCTGATTTTTTGTTTGCTTTTCTTGTAAGGTTCCCAAAAGTATTAATAATATCGTTATAGAAATCTGGATAAAAAATAAGGGTAGTGACTTCTGTTATTTCTGGAGTACTGCTTATAAAAACTCCTTCTAGACTTGAGTGTTTTAATAGAAATCTTGAAAATGAAAAATTTTCCTCTGAAAACTCAACTGGTAACAAAGATTCAGGATGCAATGAGGATACTTTAATTGGTTTTAGATATTGTCTTTTGGCTTCTATTGATTCGCTTTGCGATTGGTCTTGTGAGTAACCTTGTGTAATATCGAATTTATATCTGAATAAATTTTGTATAAATTTTTGCAAGGTTATATGTTCAAGCTTAGGAATTTCTTGCTCGTTTTCTACAATGGGTAAGTCTTGTGGGCTTGTTGAAAGGTCTGAATCTTCATTGATATCAAGTTCACCCATTGGTTCTGTGGTGGTGGGAGATACATCGATAGATTGCGCAGGTTCTGCAGGGATTTGAGCTACTGGTTGTTCTATAGGGTTGAGTTTTTTTTCTATAGCAGCAACAATAACTCCAAAACTTAAGGGATTTGAAAGTAAAGCGAGAAGATTTTCCTTACAGCTGTCTTCAAAAAGCTCGGTTATTTGATTCCTAAGGGCATCTTGAATTTGGGATCTTTGATTAATTTCTCTCACAAGGGTTTCTTGATATTGCGCGTTAGATTCTTTTAGTGCTTCTATTGTTTCTCGTGCTTTCATATTAGTGTTTATTAGTGTTTTTTATTTTTTGAATTTATTGAATTTGTACTCCCTCATAATGTGTTGTAAAAACTTTATTACCATTTGATTTAAGTCTGTGATGTTTGTGATGTCTGAAGATGGTTTAGCTTTTGTATAGCTGGAATCTAAATTATCGTGGGGTAGACTTGAGATAGTACTGTGTAACCCATGAATTTTCTGAGCAAAATCTCTACACACAGCTGCTAAATATATTCTCCCCTTTTCCGCTGAACTATCAGCGATCAGTGTTAGCTTGAAACTGTGTAATGATGAGGGCGCTTCTAAACTTGGAACTCGTATTTCATACATTCTGTGACTGCTACCTCCTCCGTTCTCTTTTGGAACTGCTTTAGCGCCAGTAACACTATATAATGCTTTCACTTGAGAGAGTGTTAAGTTTGGATTTATCTTGAGATATTTTTTCATTACTTCCCAGGCAGAAATAATAAAGTCGTGTTTGTCTTGAGCATCTGTTAACTCTGAAAGGATTTTCAGTCTATCTTGCGGGTTTGCAAAATAGAATTGGATAAATAATACTTTTGATTCTAAGTTCTTAATATTAGGTCTGGATTTGGATGTTTTTTTGTAAACTCTAGAAAAAAGAATTTCAAGAGCCCCCCGGTCTGACATTCGTTCGTAGTGGTCTTCTTCTGATGATTGTAATGTACCCACTGCAATTGTTACTCTGCTGGCTGTTTGTTGAATAATTTTTGTTTGTTGGACTCGATCCCATTGGTCGAATGCAGAACTTGCGAGTTCAAACACGGAATGACCAATGATATGTTCTACAGATTGTGAATCTTCGGGTAAATGCGGGATTATATCTGTTATATCATATTTCCTTGAGAAAATAGTTTCCAATGATTCTAATATTTCTAAAATTCGTTGTTCAAGTTCAGTTGAAAAGCCTTCTTGAATTACATCTTGTTTAAATAGATTGAAACACTGTTCATATAAAGTATTTTTATCTGATGCTTCCAAATCAACTTGTGGGAGAAGTACATGTACCATTTTATAACTTAGATTGCTGTTATTATAATTGTTTTTATAATTTTGTCAATTTAAGTTATTTTGTACGCTTTTTTGCGAGCCTCGGGAAAATCTTCGACTTTGATAATTGTGCCGGCTTGAAGTTCGACTTTTGTGAAATCACTCCAAGTGACAACACTATATATATTTAATTAAAATCTAAATGTTGCTTGAGCCAGTTGTGAGCATCTGCAAAGTTTGTGTAATGGTGAGATTGTATACCAAGTTTTTGGGCTGCTTGGATGATTTTTTGTGTGTCGTCTATAAACAAGACTTCGTGAGGCGGTAGGTTGAGGGTTTGGAGAATTTTGAGCCAGAATTGAGGATCTGGCTTTTTGTGTCCGAGACTACTTGATGTGAAAATTTGGTCGAAATGAGAGGTGAGCTCTGGCTGGTTTTGGAAAAATTCGTGTTTGTATTGTTCTTGGTTACTTGCGATATAGGTTTTGATAGATATGCGCCGAATTTTTGCTATTAATTCAAAAAGGTCTGCGTTGAGATTGTATTCGTAATCGAACCAATCTTTGAAATAAGCCTCTATATCTATGTCGAGAGCAAGTGATTGGAAAAACTTTTGCATAACTTGTTTGCAGTCTGTTTTGCCAACTAAGCAATCTTGAAAATCATTCAACCAAAAGGCAAGCCAATGCGTGTGGTCCAAACCATTAACATGGCAGTAGTGCTCCGAGTAAAACTTATCTTGGAGTGCGAGAACTCCATCGAAATCAAATAGAATTGCTTTTATCATTGTATCTTTAAGTTAGTTTAGACCTTCCCACTCTTTGTAGAATTGATCTAGGAAACCTTGCATATATTCGTGTCTCTGGCTGGCTATTTGGCGGCCTGTCTTTGTGTTCATGCGGTCTTTGAGGAGTAGCAGCTTTTCGTAAAAGTGGTTGAGGGTGGGAGCTGAAGATTTTTTGTATTCTTCTTTGCTCATATTGAGATTCGGTTTGATGTTTGGGTCATACAGGGCCCGGCCGAAGTGGCCTCCGTAATTGAATGTGCGGGCGATGCCGATGGCCCCAATGGCATCGAGTCTATCGGCGTCTTGGACTACATCTAATTCTGGAGATGTAAATCCTTGGGTGTGGTTGCCTCCTTTGAATGAAATGTGTCGGATGATGTTTTCGACATGTTCAATCACACTGAGTTCTGTGTTTTGTGATTCTAAAAATTTGCGGGCTGTGGATGGGCCAACTTCTTCGTCTCCGTTATGGAATTTGGAATCGGCAATATCGTGGAGCAAAGCTCCAAGTTCGACAATTGTTTGGTCGACTTGTTCGGTTTGGGCGATGTGCTTGGCGTTGTTCCAGACTCGGTAGATGTGCCACCAGTCATGGCCGCCTTCGGCGCCCTCTAATTGAGATTTTACAAACTCAACAGTGTTTTCAATAAGTTGTTTGTGTGTAAGGGGAGACATGTTTAGAATTTAAGAAGTTTTAGTGCTTGATTACGGTCGATTGCCCATAAAAATGTTGATAGGCGAGGGCCTCTGTTGGATGCGAGTAAGAGATTGTAAACATCTTTGAAAAATGCACGTTGGGCTGGAGCATTTTCTTTGGGTGTAAGGCTTGGATCTTTAGGAATGCCATATACTAACTCCTCTAACTCATTTACTTCTAGATTTGGATTGGCTTCTAACGCTGCAACTAATTCAGAGACTAGGGCTTTGGCTTCAATTGTCATTTGCGAGTAATACTCTGTGTTTTGTGAATCTAATAATTTAATGAGTTGGTCTGGATTGTGTGTTTCGACAAAAGACTGTGCTTTATTGAATCTTGTTTGAACTGACTCACGATCGAAGTTTTGTTCGAGTTTTTCGGAAACCTCCATAAGTTTATCGACATTCCATTGGACAATTTGCCCAAGGCTTATGGCTTGGCGGAACGGAATTGGATTGATGCTTGGAACTGGGTTTGGATGGTATGCTATCTCTAGATTGAATTTGCGAAATTCATCGAGCGTGCCTTCGTGATAAGCTTTGACTTCTCTATCGAACTCGTCGTATTGGCGAATCATTTCTGTGTTGAATGCTAAATCGAATCTTTGATTTGGGACTTTTCTGGCATATAACCATTTGAGAATTGCTGGTTCGTAGATTTCGAGTAAGTCGCCTGTTGTGATGGCACCACCTTTGGATCCGGACATTTTGCCTGGTTGGCCTTGCATACCAATAAATGCGTAAGCTATAAAAACTGGTGCTTGGCAGTCTAGGATTTGCAAGCAAATTTGTTCGGATGTGTCGTAGGATCCACCAGGGGAGGCATGGTCTGTACCCCCTGGTTCGAAATTAACATTTTCGTATTGCCATCGCATGGCCCAATCGACTTTCCAACCTGGTTTGTATTGGAAATTTTCAAGTAAATCAATGGTTTGGGTTTGGTCTGTTTTTTTACATCTGTAAGTCACTTTGGTCCCGCCGTCGTAATCGATAATTTCTGTAATATCGGTTCCATTAAAAGAAGAGTAAATTGAGATAGGGTAGTAAGTCTCTAGGAAAGACTCTAGGTCTATCCCCTTTTGCTCGATAGATTTTTCTGACATAAAAGAAAATAATAATTTTCCAATTTCTTTGCGCTTTTGCATAAGTTCGAGCATCTTTTGGGCATAGTCCCCTGACGTAAACTTTTGGGTTTGATATTTGAATTCTACATCGATGCCTAACTCTTTGATTTCTGATTCGTAAGGTAGTTCGTAAAAGTTTGCGTAATTATTGTTTGGGTCAGAGTCTGGTGATGGCACAGCCGAAAGTGGCTTTCCAATATGTTCTGAAAAGTTTTCTGGTATGCCTGCTGGTACCTTTCGGAATCTGTCGTAGTCGTCCCACGAATATAAGACTCTAGATTTGTATCCTAGTTTTTTGAGAGCGATTGCGACACAAACACATGTTGTCAGATCTCGAAAATTACCGAAATGGACTCTTCCAGATGGACTTATCCCTGCAGCACAGGTGTAGAGTTCTTGGTTGGGGAATTTTTTGACAACTTGTTTGGCTATAGCAATTGCCCAGTGTTCGTTGTTGATTTCAAGTTGTTTAAAGTTTATTCTCCCCATTTTGGAATAGTTAAATACTGCATGTATTTTACATGTTGTATGTATTTTGGCAAGATTTAAGCTTTGTTGTGTGCTCGTTAAATTTGATCCCAGGCCATGAGATATTCTTTATATTGCTTGCCGCCTATTTCAGTTTGATGCTCTTGGATTATTTGAGCTCCCATTTTCTTGTAGTAAGCCACTGCCGGCCCTTGTTGTAGTACCATGACACAGAGGTTTTGGACATTAAGTGCGTGCAATTTCTTTTTAATATCTTCAAACATAAAACGTCCAAGTCCCCTCTTCTGATACTCTGGTAGAATGTAAATCAAATATAACTCATGCGTAAATGGATGTTCTGGATAACGTGATTGACCAACACTATATATACCAACTACCTGGTCTTGATTGTTTAGAAGTACATATACTTGTGATTTTCTATTTGGTGTTTGAAGTATGTTTTGCCAGCGTTCCTCTCCTTGCTTGAGATCTAAAGAATCCAAATAGTCCTGATCTATAACACCCTTGTAAGCTTGTTGCCATGTTTTCACGAGAACACTTGCAATGCCCGGGGCGTGTTTGAGGGTGGCTTCTTGGATTTGAAACCGAGTGCTGTTTAGCATGTTACTCCTTGTTAAAGCCTACGTCTGAGTAAAACTTATTTTTCTGAATATGGGAGAGCACCTCTCGGACTTCAGGCACAATCTTCTCTGGGAACTGCTCTAGTGAGAACCACTCAAGCCCATCGCACTTGTCGGGCTCTAGGTTTGTTATCTGCCCTTTCCATTTGTTAGCTGTTAAGTAAATATCTATGTACTCACGATGTGAGCCGAATCTATGAGATACATGAGTGACTTGCAAGTCCTCTTCTTGCAAAGCTATACCAGCCTCCTCTTGCGTCTCGCGGATTATGGCTTGCTTGGCAGTTTCGGCCCCGTCTAGGTGGCCTGCAACTAGAGAGTAATACCCATCCATATAGCCGGAGTTTTTGCGCTTATGAAAAAGTATCTGGTCATCTTTTTGAAGAACCAAGTAGGCTGCAATGTAAATTTTGAATCTTTCTGACATAAAAGAATTATATTACCTATCTTAATTATAGTTTCATTTTACTAAAAAAATAAAGTTTTTTAGGGATAACAAATTATTTACTTGTTGTCTGGAGAATCATTCTTGGGTTTTGAGTCGTCTGATTGAGACTGCTCAATAACGTGACCAATACCCTCCCTAATAGTATTACAACGAGTAGTAAGTTCATTGGCTAGCATTACTGCCAAAACAGTAAATGCAAAATTGGCAACAAATCTCTTTGCTCCTTCTTCTGGAGTTCTTGGATTTTCAGGAATCATATGAATTAAGTTAAATCACACTTGCTATAATTTATTTGATTGACTTTGTCAAATAATACTCAATCCAAACAATTGACTCTAAAAATATCAGAAGTTGGTGGGTCAGCTGGGACTCGAACCCAGGGCCAGCGGCTTAAGAGGCCGATGCTCTACCAACTGAGCTACTAACCCACGTGTAGTTAATTTAGCAAAAGTTTTGGGTGGATTCAATATGATTTGTGCTCATGATTTGAGAATCTGAAGATCTTTTTAGATAGATCAGAGCAAGTGGAGTTTACAAAGTCCCCCATAACATTTTAAAGATATTGAGTTGGGTTTGGGCCATATTGGCATTTTCGATAAGGACTAAGTTTGGGCTCTCGCCAAATTCGACGGTAATTAGCTTGTCCTCCATGATATACATGCTGGATGGGAATAAATGACTGGCACCATTAATTAATTTGGTCTTGCGGTTGGAGCTACAATCTGTGCTTTGGACTTGGTGGGCTTCTGGGGTGTCTGGAGCAATAATATGCAAAAATACATTGTGTTGTTGCCGGGCTTTTGCGAACTGCTTAGAAAGGAAATCAGGTGTGCTTGTGAGAAGATCAGCGATATCAAGAAAACAATAAATATCAGATTGTGACTCTAATAAGTTATGAAGAACTAGCTGGCACTGCTTGAGACCTTGAAAATATTTGACTTGTTTGTATTGACTAGAACCTTGTACTTCTTTGAACTTATTTAAATTTTGTCTCAGAGCCGATGTGTGAGACTCGACTTTTGCCAGTAAGGCTTCTGGACTGATGGCGGTGTAGTGTTTTTGCCTATTGATTTTGATAGGTGTGACAATCATGTCAGACTGAAGAGACTCCAAAATATCATAACAAGTAACTCGATTGAGATTTGCCTCCTTGGCAATTTGGGAAACCTTGGCGGTACCCAATTCCAAAAGTGCCAGATAAACATCTGCTTGTTTTTGCTGCCAACCGAGTGAAATAAGTATATTTTGAAGCATATTTACTGTTGTAGAAATTTTCTACAGTTATTACTAGTTTTATTTTACCATAGCCTATTACAATTGTAAAGAATGCTTATTTTTGGCTTCTGCAAGCCATTTTTACTTGACTTTTCGAGCTAAAAAGTTTAGAGTGGGATTAATATTTAATCTATATATTATGAAAAAACTAAGCGTAATCTTTTTGGCAGCAATGCTGATGGGATGTAACATACAAACTTCGGACTCTATCAAAATTGGGGTGATTGCTCCAATGTCTGGTCCAGCTGGATTTTTTGGTGAAGAAGTTCAAGCCATTATCTCACATTTACAAACTCAATTCCCTGAGAATGTAGAAGTGATTATTGAAGATGGTAAATGTAGCGGTGGAGATGCTGTGACAGCATTTAATAAATTAACTGATATTGATGCGGTCGATGCAATCTTTGGTGGAATATGTTCCCCAGAATCCTTGGCAATTGCTCCTCTGACTCAAGAACGAAAAATCTTGGCTGTGTCACCTACTTCGAGTTCGGCGCAGATTCAAGGTGCTAGTCCTTATTTATACTCTCTTATGTATGATAATAATTTAACAGTAAATGGATTGGTTGAGCAGGCTTTTGAGTTTGAAAGTATTGCTATTATAAGCGAAATGTCGGACTTGAGTATCGATATCAAGAATGGCTTGGAGGAAGCCATGGGTGAGAGAATCGTAGCTAGTGAAGTTTTTGAACCTATACAACTAGACTACAGAAACGTAATTGAGAGCACTTTAAATGCCAATCCTCAGGCTATTATTCTGAATCCGGCAGCAGGTGCCAATGCCGAAACTTTGCTCAAGCAAATTGCCGAATATGGAGACCGCCTTGAGGGTATTCAATTGTTAACACATTTTCCTTACCTCAAGGACGCTACAAGACAATCTTCTGGTGACATAAGTGAAGGTATGGTTATTGTGGCAACTCCTTTGGTTCGTGATTCACGAATTGATGAGATAAAAGCAGCTACTGGTAAAGAATTTAAGGGACTTGATGACTTTATGATAGCGACCGTAACTGATGGTCTATTGAACCTTGTAGATGTAGTATTGGAAGCGAAAGCTAAGGACCTAGATGCCAAGGATATCTTCGTGAAGAAAAAGCTAGATGGTATTGTGGTTGATGGACTCCAATTTGGTGACTCGAATATGATGTCTGGATATGAATCGGGGATCTACGAAGTAATTAACGGTGTGGCTACAGGTAAATAAACCTTAAAAGTCATTTAAAAAAGCACTCCCGGATTTTGTCCGAGGGTGTTTTTTATTTCCTTATTAATTTGGCTGTACTAGAATATTATCAAATTAATTTTTTATTTTATGCCAAAAACCAAAACTATCTACGTCTGCTCAGAATGTGACCACCAGGCCTATGGCTGGACTGGTAAATGTGATAGCTGTGGGGCTTGGCATACTATGGCAGAGCAAGTCGTGGCAAAGAGCGTGGCATCTGGAACGTCCAAGTACCTGCCTGCGACTGCTAATGGGGTGCAAAGAGCCTTTGCCGTGAGTAAGCTTCATGAGGCAGCAGCTTTGGACTCAAAACGAATGTCGACCCAAATGGATGAGTTTGATCGGGTGCTGGGTGGTGGATTTGTGACTGGGAGTATTGTCCTGTTAGGGGGGCAGCCTGGGATCGGTAAATCGACTATAAGTTTGCAACTTCTGAATAATCTCTCCAAACTTAAATGCTTGTATGTAGCGGGTGAAGAAACTACTTCGCAGATTGCGACTAGGGCTGAGAGACTTGGATCCAAATTGGATCATGTGGACTTTTTGGAATGTAATTACTTGGAAGAAATTGTAAAGATTTTGGATAAAGAGAATCCGCAGTTTTTGATTGTGGATTCGATTCAAGTCATCCGTTCTTTGGAGCGGGACCTATCCCCTAACTCCCAAAGCTTGATTACTTATATCTGTGATACTTTGACCGAAGTTGTTAAGCGTAAGAATATCACTTGTATTCTGATTGGGCATGTGACCAAAGAAGGCGAAATTGCTGGGCCCAAGATTTTGGAACATTTGGTGGATGTGGTTTTGTATTTTCAGGGTGATCGCGATGGACAATATCGTTTTTTGAAGTCACTCAAAAATAGATTTGGTTCGACTCACGAAGTTGGTTTGTTCAAAATGGAGTCTGCTGGGTTGAATCAAATTAATGACCCAACCAAGGAGTTTGTCTCGATTCGTGATAAGGAGGTCTCTGGAGTCGCCTTAAGTTGCATTATGGAGGGTGCTCGGCCAATTATTGTCGAGATTCAGGCTTTGTGCGTAAAGACGAGTTTTGGCTATGCTAAGCGTTCTTGCGTGGGATTTGATATGAACAGACTGAATATGATTTTGGCTGTGCTACAGAAATACTATAGTATTGATTTGTCTGAGCAAGATGTGTATGTGAATGTGACTGGTGGGCTCAAAGTCAAAGATACTGCCTGTGATTTGGCTGTGATGCACGCTCTCAAGGCTTCGTATTTTAAGCAATCTCACAAAATGGATACTGTGTATATTGGCGAAGTGGGTTTGACTGGTGAGATTAAGAAAGCCTCCTTTAGTGATGTCCGCAAGGCAGAATGTGAGAGGCTTGGATTTGGGGTGAGTAAGAAAATTTAACTTTATTTTATGTTTTTACAATCATTTAAAGATATTAATCCCAAAGATGTACATTTGGTTGGTGGAAAGGGTGCCTCCTTGTCAGCCATGACACAAGCTGGTTTGCAAGTACCAGAGGGGTTTGTGATTTTGACCGACTGTTTTGAAAACAGCTAGCTACAGTTGATCTGGACAAGATTCATTCAATTGATGACGCTTCTGACCACATTCAAAGATTAGTTTTGCATGCAGATCTTCCAGAAGAAATTGAAAAGGCAATTATGGATGAGTTTTCTAAACTGGATTGCCAGTATGTAGCTGTCAGATCTTCAGCTACTTCTGAGGACTCCCTCGATGCCGCTTGGGCAGGACAGTTAGATACATATCTAAACACAACACAAGAATATCTAATTGAAAATGTTCGAAAATGCTGGGCGTCTTTGTTTACTTCTAGGGCTTTGTTCTATCGATTCTCTCAAAAACTAGACTCTGAAAAAATCTCAGTTGCTGTGGTGGTGCAGAAAATGGTTGACTCTGAGGTTTCTGGGGTGGCTTTTTCTGTGCATCCTGTGTTGCAAGATCATAATTTAGTAATTATCGAAGCTGGGTTTGGTTTGGGTGAAGCAATTGTGTCTGGTCATATTACTCCGGACTCCTATATTGTTAAAAAAGACTCACATGAGATTTGCGAGAAACAAATTAACTCTCAGTCCAAAGGTCTCTTTCGAAATGTCGACGGGGGTAATATCTGGTCGGAAATTGATGTAGAAATGAAAACTAGTCAAAAGTTAAATGATATACAAATTCTGCTGCTATCTGAACAAATTAAAAAAATAGAATTATTTTATAACTTCCCTTGTGATATTGAATGGGCCTTATACAAGGATCGGATCTTTATTTTACAATCGAGACCTATAACTACCTTAGAACACCAATCAACAGACTCCCGAGATTTCTTAAAACTTGGAAAATGGGTGTCGCCAGTATTGGAATATGAAGCCTGGATTGACTGGAGTCATTCGATTGAGGCTCAGGAGTTAGGATTTACCGGTGATTACCTAATGTCTTTAAATGGGAATTTGATGAGTCTTTCCGACGGGGTCTACTCTCAGGTAAAAGCCTTTGTTTTGAAAGAGTTTGAGAACAGAAAATTCACCTTGAGTAATAAGCTAGTAGAGTGTGCATACAAACTAATTAAGCAATGCGACAGGTTGTCCGAAGGCTTAAGTAAAGACTCTGATTTCAATAGTCTTGTGGAGGCATTTGATTTAATCAAACGATTAAGATTTCCGTGGTTAGCATGTATTGCTTTTGATGAGTCGGCAGATAAGTATCTCAAAGGTTACTGTCAAAATAACCAACTGAATTTTGATGAGATAGCTTCAAATATACCTGTATTAGAGAACACCCTTACCAAGGACACAAAACAATTGAAAAAGTTTAAAAAGCACATTGAAAACTTTGATTATAAATATGACTTTGATGATATCAAAAAATCAGATGAGCAGTTCGCTGCCCAGATTCTTGATTATCAACAAAAAACAGAATTTTTTGGTACACATCACTTCTGGGGCGATCCTCGACTAATGCCAGTTCTGATGGATGAAATTGAAAATTTTGCTCAAGTAACTAAATTACACTATCAAGTGGCTCCTAATGATTTATCGGAAATAGTTGATCTTATTTCGCGCATCACACACGCTCGAATTGAATCAGCCAAAAGCTCAGCCAGATTAGCTTATAAATTTCGTGTAGGGATGGCTAGAGAAGCTAAGAAGTTCAATCTAGACTATGAGGATATTATCTTTTTGACACTTGATGAAGTTCAATCTTTGGATGCGCAGAATTGCTCATCAGCATTGGAATTGATTGATGAGAGAAAGAAGGGGTTTGGGATGTTGGTTGAGAACAATGAGATCAAGGTGATCACTGGTGATCAGTTACAGTCTAAAATGATTGAATATAATCTAATTAAAAATTTTGAAGGTGTTTCAAACCTCAAAGGTAATGTTGGCTGTAAAGGATACACCAAAGGCAAAGTGGCTATTGTCTTAACTCCGCATGATCTTGGTAAAGTGACTGAGGGTATGATTTTGGTGGCTCCAGAGACTACGCCTGACTTTTTACCAGCGATGCATAAGGCGTCGGCTTTTGTGACTGATCTGGGTGGGGTCACCTCTCACGCAGCTATTGTTGCCCGGGAAATGAACAAGCCTTGTGTCATTGGGACTACGGACGCTACTGCATTTTTGAAAGACGGTGATATAGTTGAGGTCGATGCTATTAATGGCGTGGTGCGAAAGTGCCAAAGGCTTTAAATGTGGAGCTTGCGGGCTTGAAAATAAAGGCCTATCATCACTGTCAACTGGAGAAGGCCGAGTGCCAAAGGCTTGGCTTTGGGATTTCGAGTCTAATTCAAGCTATTTGTATGCTTTTTTGATACCGTTGAAATAAACTAATAGCATAAAAACGAACAATCCAATGCCCATTGTAAATATGCCTATCTGGTAACTAATGCTCAT
>CAYYFV010000010.1:0-9792 GCA_964471455.1 uncultured Candidatus Peribacteria bacterium
TCTTTTGACAAAGCTTCCAACAAATTAGAAATTGCCCCCCTACTATCGTTCACTTCAGTTAGAATTAATTTTGCAGAATTTAATTTTAGATTACTTTTAAACAAGGTCATCAACGTTTCAATTAAAGACATATGCTCACCTGAACCAGGGTAAAGCAATGTAACCTCATCCTTTAAAAATCTTCTAGATTGCAGTCTTGATACCAAAACTTTCCCTAATCTACTCAAAGCATTAATATTTTCAAATTCTTCATTATCTGTCATATCCCTCCCTAACTCCCCCCTATCTGGTGCTCTTAAGTGAAGTGGTATATGTCGATTAACTCCATTTACATATATCCCTTCTTGATCTTTAAAATAAGGTGTACTACCTTGCCTAATTTTCTGAAAAATTATAGGGTTTAAAGTTTTATCAGAATGTAAATCTAAAAAACTCAACAAACCTTCTCCTAACAATCCTTTTTTAAAACCTACAGACAAAATGTACAAAAGGTTTTGAAAATATTCACGCATTTCTCTAGAATAAACTTTATAAAATCGCCTTCGTCCCCCTATTAAATCTCCCTTTGATAAATTAGGAAACACATCTGTGATAAAATATAGATCATTCAAAAAATCAACTGTTTCAAACTTATTAAATAACACTACTAACTCTTTATCCGACATCCTAGGTTTTGCTTTCAAAAACTCAACTGCTCTTAGCAACATATTGTTTTGCAATATATCAGATACTACCTTCTGATCAATTGACTTAGAAACTCTTAATAGCTTTAATAATTCCTCTTTACCAATTCCAGTGACAAAAACCTCATACAAAGCTAAAAACTGCTTCATATACTCACCAGAATAAGCATTTCTAAAATTATTATCTGCTCCACAATATTCAACAAATTTCTCCAACACTCCGGCCTTCATAAACATAGGCATAATATATTCACGACGAGTTGAAGCATGCCTTTGCTTTCTTCTATATGACCAACTAAAATCAAACAATGATGACCTCATGGAAGAAAATTTATTAGATAAAATGAAATTCAGAAATTTTGTATAACCATAATTATACACCTCTAAATATTTCATATGATCTCGGCCTCTATACTTAACAACTGATTTAAAAAAACTATACTTTTTCTCAATTTGTTCAGAAATATCATAGTCAAAATTAGCCAAAAATAACTCACGCATTTGTTTTTTCAAAGCTCTCGGTGCATATTTCCAAATAAACTTTAGTTTCTGATGCTCTGCAAACTTAAAAAATACAGCCTGTATAACCCAGCTATCAATTTGCTGATTCGCAGCAGATAACTTTTTAATATGTCGTAACACACCCATCAAATCCCTTCTAGAAAACTTTCTTTTAGCCAATGCAGCATCTAAATATCTCTCCAAAACTGGCACCACAATAATCTCCTGCGCCACATCCAACACATCCATACAAAACATGACTAAGTCTAAATCTCGTAAGGCCTCTTTTTGCTCCAAATCCAACTTTAAATCATATATCTGATTCATATAATCTACCTGCAAGCTTTCAATCTCATCTGGCTGCAGGCCATTTTTAGCGCCTTTAATCGCAATACTGTCATAACCTGCTTGATAATTTTCATCAAATTGCTTTTGCCAATATTGCCTATCTGCATTAGAATATTCAGATGCTAATCGTTCTAAATTTAAATTCTCGTTTAATTCCATAGCTATTTTTTTAAGACTTTATCTAAAATGGTTTGACTCTTTAAATCTGCTAGCTTATACATAGTTGTCTGATTAAGCTTTTGCTCGAGTATTTTCAAGTCAGTATCAGAAAACTTAGCAATATTCGAAATAATCACATTCTTTAACTCTAGCTGTATCTTAGATTGCTTAATCAAGTCAATCAGCTTTTTTTCTAAATCATGCCTTTTCATAACATAAAACATTAAATCAAAATATTATAACACCAAAAGACTTTACAGGCAAATCTAATCATGGTATAACAATAAGATTTAATAAATCACCCATGGTAAACAACCGTCCAAACTCCACACCAGAACACTCAAATAAGCCCAAACAATCCAGTAGGATACTCGACATGACTACAAATATAGAGAGTAAAACTCAATATTATAACCTCAATTTTACACCAGTACCCACACGTTTGGATAAAAAAGGCAGATAAATTAGTATAAATAACCATCTCAATACAAACATAAACTATATTACAATCCTTAAAACTAAATTCTTTAAATTCAAACCACATCTAATGAGACGACGAAAAAACAGCGCTATTTACAACTAAATCAAAATGTGTTAAAATACAAGGATTAACAAGTTCACATGAGCAAAGAAAAAGCACCAAAAAAATCGGAACACACACGCAAAAACAGCAAGCGTCCGGCTCCTGGATTTACAATTATACATTCTCAACACGAAATAAAGAACCAAAAAGCCAACCTGGAACTGATACAAGAGAAAAAACCATACATTAAAGAACTGTTTCAAAAAAGCCAACTACTCCAATATCTTGGTAAAGAAGATTCTTCAATTTCAGCTAGTTTCATAAATACATATTTTTACGGACTCCTCACCAAAGAAAGTTCAGGTGGAACCAACTCACATCATCTAAAAACAGCCTCAAGACAAGTTCAAACAAAGAAAGAATTCAAATCACTCAAAACACTACCCGGAACCAAAATTCCTATAAAAGTATATGAAAAGTGGAGAGTCGAAAGAAATAAAACAGGAAGCTGGCCAACAGAAAAAATAAAAACTTATAAGCTATCATACCGAAACTTTTTAAAATCTGTAATAAAAATAAGTAGATTTACAGTTAAAGATACAAACATCTCAACCAAACAGTTTAAAAAATTCTTACGATACAACCCCATAAAAAAAGTGTTCCTAACACCAGTGTCAGAACTACAAAAACACGGCATAAAATCACACAAACACTTAAAACAACTAGTGCAAAAGCATTACATAAACAAAGGCCCATTCCAATTAATTGGCAATACACTCACAGACATACGACAGGTACTATCTCGAAAAAATACACCGAAATCAATTACTGATATTTGGTCATCCAAAGCCACACCAACCCGAAAACATTTAGAAAGTTTTGATTCCTCAGCAAAATTAAGTGTCATCAACCTCGAACGAATTTATCAATACTGCAGAAAAGAACTCAACCACCCTTATCTCAAAGCCCGAAAAAAAGGTGTAGTTACTCCAGTTGTTCTGATGTGCTATCTTGCAGGAATGGGAAAAGCAAAAAAAGTCTTCAAGCTAGCAATCAAAAAAAAATTCAAATCTAAACCACTCCAAAGTCTTTTAGAAGAAGCCGTCAAACAAGGGATTATAAAAGCAGATCGCCTCGATTACATAAAAAAAATTCGAGGCTACGCCTTTCAAATGACACCCCAGCTCACTCTCACACAATCCCAAAAAGCCGAACAGGCCAAACAAGCCAAACAAAAAACACGCGCCAATACAAAAAAACAACTCAAAACTTTAAAAGCTCAAAACCCTCCCCTCCCTCAAACAAAAAAACATTCCCCGAAACAAAAACCAGTCAAACAATCAAAGCAAACTCCAGCCAAACCCAACACCCCAAACAAAAAAACCGTCACACTTGAGCAACTATTCGATTACGAAACACAACCCAACATCCAGGCACAAGCAAGTTTAACTGTAAAAGAAATTAGGGACAATCTACGCTTTATGACCTTCAGACTCAAACGCACAGAACTCAAACTGGCAAACAGACCATACTTTGACCCAGACTACAAACCAGATCCTGATGAGCAGATCACTTCAGATGAATTTGCCGGACAACCCGGATCAATCAGAACCAATGCAGATTACTTTATGCATGATAAATATAAAACTTTCGAAGAAATACCAAGACCACAATTAGTATGGGCAATTATTCATAAATACAATCCTAAATTTTCTGTCAAAACAATCAATAATCAAAAAATAGAAACCTACACATTTCCATATGGAATAGACGTCGAAATTAGACATAATCTAAACACACAAGAAACATTCCAAAGTGTTAATTACAGTAAAAACATAAAAGATGTCTATGGAAAAACACATCTAAATTATTACAATGAGTGGCCAAACGACGATAACTAATTCACATTAGCAAGATCAAAAATTAATAAGAAACTGCCTGCTGAACCGCCTGCAAACCCAACAAAGCACACTTGAGACGCACAGGCCCAACATCTATTCCCAGTAAATCTAAAACAAACTCTTTATTAACAGCCATCAATTCTGCCCCGGTCATACCGATCAACTCATCTGAAAGCATACTCAAAGCTGCCACCGATATAGCACAGCCTTTTGCTTCAAATTTTAGATCGATCAACTTATCATTATCAATTTTCAAATAAACTCTCACCTCATCTCCACACGACACATTTTTTAAAAAATCCTCACACGTACAATCCTCAATCCTCCCATAATTCTCCGGGTTTCTATAATGCTCCAAAATATTTTGCATATTAGCATCCATATCTAAGAATTAAACATTTTATAAACATCTACCAAAGCCTCAAGCAACCTATCACAGTCTTGCAGATCATTAAACATTCCAAAACTCACCCTCACACTCGCTGGAACTTTCATTTTTTCATGTAACAACTGCGTACAATGCTGGCCAGCTCTAACACAAATACCTTTACCACCTAGCATAAAAGCCACATCATGCGCATGCACACCCCTCACATTAAAAGTAAGCAAATGCACATTATCATTCAAACCACCCAAAAACTCTATAAAATCTAATTCAGATAGCTTTCCTACAAGATATTCACACAAGTTTTGCTCATGTGCATAAATCTCATCAATACCAACCTGATTCAAAAACATAACCGCCTCTCTCAAACCAATAATCTGGGCAATCGGCAAAGTCCCCGGCTCAAAACCCTCAAACCCAGATTTTGATACAACTTCTAAATTCTCGGAAACACCTTCAACAGCCCCCCCACCAAAATCAACATTTCTTAACCCCTTCCATCCTCGATCCGAAACAAACAAACACCCAACACCTGTCGGACCATACAACTTATGTCCAGAAAAAACTAAATAATCGGCATTCAAATCAGCAAAATCAACTCTCATATGACATACCGCCTGACAGGCATCCACCAAAACCAAAGCCCCAACAGAATGAGCACGAGCTATAATCTGTTCCAAACATCTCTTAGAACCCAAAACGTTCGAAGCCAAACTCACAAAAACCAAACGCGTACGCTCGGAAATCTTATCCACCAACGACTCATAACCATCCTCATTCAAAACAACATCAAAGCCGAAATTTCGCCCCTGAGCCACAATCGGCAACAAACTAGAGTGATGCTCATCCAAAGAGACTAACACCTCCCCATGCCCATCCTCAAAGCCCTCATTGGCAATTTTCATAAGCACGGACCGAGCAACCAAGTTCATGCCCTGCGTGGCACCAGATGTAAAAATCAATTGCTCTGCATTCGCACCAAAAAAACCAGCAATATCTTCTCTCGCATTTCGCACTGCCAACGTTGCCCGATCCGCAATTGGATACAAACCCCTCTCTACATTCGCAGAATAATCTTCATAATATTCGCAAATAGCATTCACAACAGACATAGGCTTCAAGGCCGTCGCTGCTGAATCCAAATATACCAAATCCGGCTGACTTATAAAAATGGGAAATTGTTCTTTAAACATTTTTTTCAAAATATAAACAAATACCCCTATATTTTTAACATATTTATAGATTTTTACAAGTAAATCTCTACAGACCTAAACACAACTTACAAAAGCTCCATCAAACACAAGCACATCCCACTTCATCTATAGAAATAGCTAGCAAATAATTACCTCAAATTCTCGATAAACACTTCACCCATTAAATGATAAGTAATAACAATTATTTTACTGTGGAAATGAAAACCGAGAATCATACGCAAACACCTCCCTCATCGGATGCCCACTTATTGACACCGACTCATATTCACCAAAACCACCAACCTGCAACTGATCTCCATCATTACTTAATCTTCTAGTAAATCCCGCATCCTCATATCTCCAAGCCCCAGACACATCCTGATACACATGCTTTGATTTCAAAAAATCAACCCTATCAGCTATAGCAAACAACTCCCCGGTCGAACGCTCCGAACCCTGAAACAAAAATGGCTGCATACGAAAATCAGTATTCAAACCCGACAAAGTCACCTGATAACCACGTGCCCGCAACAATTGAAGCACGTCAGTCAGACCATCATCCAACATAAAAAATTCACCAATAAAAATATTTCGCACACCAAATGGAATATGCGACAACATTTGTGCTGATTCAGAAATCATCACAGCACTTGCAGAAATCTTACCAGTGTGATCAGTAATCACCGTTTGATTTCCACGAGTATCTCTATCAGGCTTAAATAACACAGAAGAACCAGCAACTGTTGATAGCTCACCCAAAATTGTAGTAGTCTTATTACTTCCCATCGGCCCACAAATTAGACGAATCCAACCCTCATTTCTTAAAATCCGCACATCACAAGTAACACTTTGAATAAAATCAGTCTTTTGAGGATGTAAATCCAAAGTACAAGCTTTCAATTCACAATCATTCATAACACTATATCTAGCATCCGTTCGACCCGAATAAACACATTGTGCAGTCAATATCTTGGTTTCATCACTGATACAAATTACATCACCAAATGTATGATTCTCACTCCCATTTAGAATATATGGTTCCATACGAGTATTCATATTATTTCCCGCCACAAACACCTGACAACCACGTGCTCTCAACGTCTGCACCACATCAATAATCTCCTTGCCAAGCAGATTGGCCCTGTCTATTCCAATCACAGAAGTATCCGCATCCAGATGCGTAAAAATCTCTGCTGCACCCCCAACCAAAGTACCCTCATGAGATTTCAATTGATTATGATCAGTAATCACACACTCCCCTCTCTTTGACATAGCTTCTTTACCGGCAGCAAAAACCTGAGCTTTTACTGGAGATCCCTTCGTAAAACCCTGTATGGCAGTTAATAACTTGACTGTTTTACCAGAACCAGTCGGACCGGTAAACACAGTTACCTTACCTGGCATCTCTAATTTCACATTCATCATCTTGGGGGTTAAAAACTAGAAACAATTTAACCCCTTTTTAAAAATTTTAAAGCAAATCTTCTTGATTACCCCCGAATCTGTTTTATAGCTAAAACAAAGCATTTCTGACCGATTCTTTGTACAATATTTTTGCACTTTCTAGGCTCAATCCTCTTGATGCAAAGTAAAACAAAACTTCCTCCGGAACCTGACTCACACTCACTCCATGAGCTGCCTTCACATCATCCGTCAAAATCTCCAAAGCCGGAGTAATAATATTTCGACATTTCTCACTCAGTAATAAAACCTTCTGCTCCAAGTTTGAGTCAGTTTTATTAGCATCTTCAGAGATAAAAATTTTACCATCAACCTCACTCACAGATTTGTCATCCATGATTCCATTTATCAAAATCTGACCATCATTTTTAGCTTGCAAAAATCGTAATTCACTCAATAAATTCAGTTTAGAATTTCCGGACAAATCATAAACAATCCTCACATCAGCATTCGCTCCCGACTCAACACAATGATTAATCAAACTCAAATCAAAACTCTCATCACCAGTAAAATCAAGCAAAACCCGCACCTCAAACTTCGCACCTTCCAACACAACTGCATTCATCTTAAATCTTTGCAATTGATTTGCATTTGAAAACTTTAAATATAAAAAAGCCTCAGAATCGGCTTCTATTAAAACATTAAGTTGTTCAAAATTTATATTCAACTCTTGCATTTTATTAGCAGCACCCTCAAAATGCCAAAACTGCATGTTACTTTTAAAATCCTGCCCACAAGATGGATTGAAAACATATTCAAACTCCGTAATACCAGACAAAACATCAACATCCAAAGAGTCAAAATATTTCATCACGTGCACAGGCAACTTGTTTAATTTACTATTTATCATCCGACACTTCCCTCCATTTCCAATTCAATTAGACGATTCATTTCCACGGCATACTCCAGTGGCAACTCTTTGATGATAGGTTCAATAAAACCATTCACCACCATCGCTTCCGCTTGCTCTTCGGAAATCCCACGGCTAGTCAAATAAAAAATATCTTCCGGATTGATTCTTCCCGCCGAAGCCTCATGCGCAATAGTCACATCACTCGAACGAATATCCATACGTGGAATTGTCACCGATTTGGAAATCGGATCCAAAATCAAAGCATCACACTCCACCTTGGCCGCCACCCCTTTGAGTCCCGGTGCCACATGCAACAATCCACGATAAGTCGACAAACCGCCACCTTTACTCAAAGACTTCATAACGATATTACAACTAGTATCATCTGCCAAACACGAGACCTTCGCCCCGGTATCCTGATTCTGACCAGTATTTGCAAATGCAATTCCCAAGTGATCAGCCCGCGCCCCAGGACCAACAAGCATACTACAAGGATAAAGCATAGTCACACCACTACCCATATTTCCACCTACCCATTCCATCACAGCTCCATCTTTGACTATCGCCCGCTTGGTATTCAGGTTATAGGTATCTTTACTCCAGTTCTCAACACTCGAATATCTCACACGCGAGTTCTTTCCACAATAAACTTCCACACACCCTGCATGCAAAGCCGAAGAGCCATATTTTGGCGCCGAACAACCCTCGATATAATGAGCCTGCGCATCATCCTCCACAATAATCAGCGTGTGCTCAAACTGCCCCTGACTCGGTGCATTCATCCGAAAATAAGCCTGCAAAGGCTGATCCATCTTGACTCCCCTCGGAATATACAAAAAAGTACCCCCACTCCAAACAGCTCCATGCAGAGCCGCAAACTTATGATCATTATTGGGTACACACTTCATAAAATATTTCTTGAACAACTCAGGGTGCTTGTTGATAGCAATATCACAATCCTCAAAAATCACCCCCTGCGACTCCCACTGTTCTTTTAAAGAATGATAAACCACCTGCGACTCATACTGAGCACCAACGCCCGCAAGCATAGCTCGCTCCGCCTCCGGAATCCCCAATTTCTCAAAAGTATTTTTGATATCATCCGGCACATCATCCCAACTCTTAGCGTTCTTATCGGCCTCTTTATCATAAGCATAATAAACAATCCCATCCAAATCCAAACCATCCAAAGCCGGGCCCCACTTTGGCATCGACATTTCTTGATATTTTCGAAAACTGTCCAAACGAAATTCCAACATCCATTCAGGTTCATTTTTATCCTCAGAAATTTTCCGCACAACCTCTTCTGTCAAACCACGACCAAAATCCTTCTGATAAGAATAATCATTCTTATGATCAAAAGTTTCCTTATCCAAACTCTCAAAGATAAAATCACGCATAGCTATACAATCCAATTATATCCTTTTTGCTCTAATTCTTTCGCAAATTCCGGACCTCCCGACTGCACAATCTGACCGTCTTTGAGTACATGCACAAAATCCGGCTTCACATAGTCAAGAATCCGCTGATAGTGAGTCACAATAATAATTCCCATTCCAGTTTTTTTGACATCATTAATCCCTTCCGAAACAATTTTCAAGGCATCGACATCAAGCCCAGAATCGGTCTCGTCCAGCAAAGCATATTTGGGCTTAAACAATTTCAACTGCAAAACCTCAGACTTTTTCTTCTCCCCACCAGAAAACCCATGATTCACATATCTCTCCAAAAAACTCTTATCCACATGCAAATCATCTAACAAAGGTGCAATCATCTTTTTAAACT
>CAYYFV010000010.1:9802-12837 GCA_964471455.1 uncultured Candidatus Peribacteria bacterium
AAAAGGTTTCAACGGTCGAAAACTCCCATCACGAGCTTGCATCTGAGCATTGTAAGCCCCAAGCAAAAAATTAATCATCGAGACACCAGCAATTTCCTTCGGATACTGAAAAGCCAAAAACAATCCATTACAAGCCCTCTCAAAAACTTGCATGTCAAACACATCCTCCCCATCCATAGATACGGACCCATTCAACACTTCATACCTAGGATGACCCATAATCGAATTCACCAAAGTACTCTTACCAGCTCCATTTGGCCCCATGATACAATGGACTTCCCCAGGTCGCACAACTAAATTGATTCCCTTAAGAATTTCTTTATTTTCGACAACCACCTGCAAGTCTTTTATCTCTAACATTAAGCTAAATTAATCGATTTAAAGTATAAATCAAAAAAAACATATTGCAATTATAAATTTATACCCTATTATGTAAATGTAACAAGCAATCAAATGTTCAAACAAATGCTCATTATTGTAGTCCTCACGTTTAATCCTTTGTCGGAAGGTTCCTTTTAAGCTTGTTACCAAAACCAACTTTCAAAACCTTTCGACCACGGAAGGTTTTTTTAATTTACTTTTAACTCATACTCTTATGCAAGACTTTAACCATTTGGCATCGCCAATATACCAGCCCCCACCCCAACCAAGCTGCCACTCAAAACACCGCACGCCAAACATCACCAACCCCACCGTCCACCTTTACGATCTCGAACAAGAGGCCACAGGTACAATTCCGGGCCTTCCTCTATACATTGCTAGAGGCTACAACATGGCAAAGGGGCTATATCTTATTCCGACAGAGATCGTAGAGGCCACCCAAGAACAAGCCCGATACCTAATCGAAACTGGCATAAACACCGCCCCCGCCATACTACACGAAATCACAAGTTCACCCTCACTCACACAAGCCGCTTGCGATCAGAGCAAAGACATCAAACAACATGCCAAAGAGCTTCAGATCACTCAATTAGAACCTTTCATACACACTCACGCGACCCAAGAACTCGCCCTAAAAACAGGCCTTCAAACACCCTACCACACACCTACACAAGCACACCAAACAGTCGAAGCCAGCAACAACAAAGGCCAATTCTTACAATTCTTAGCCAGTCAAAAACTCAATGTGCCACAAGGCCGCAAAGTACAGAACTTGGAACAAGCTCAATTTGTATTCACCCACCTTCTAAATCAAAAATTTCCTGCAGCATTTGTCAAAATTACTCGCTCAGCAAGTGGCGATGGTACAATCTGCACCCACAACCAGGCACAACTCACACAAGTACTAACCGAACCAAGATTTGCACAAGCCTTATCTGCTGGAGAAATCTACATCGATGGACTCATGCCTTATACCCAGTCACCATCAGTTCTGTTCAAAGTAACAAATAATGGCTATCAAATATTAGGCAGTAACTACCAAATCCTAGCCAAAAAATCCGAGTCAGATCTTGTTCCCACAGTCCACAAAGGGGCCAAAGGCCCAATCAGCACAGCACATATGAAACTAATGCATCCACATATCCTTGCCACAGTTCAATTCTTACAAAATCAGGGCTACCAAGGCCAAGCCAACGTCGAAGGTCTACTCACCCCATCAAACCAATACTATACCATCGAAACCAACGCCAGACAAACCGGGGCCACAACCCCCTCGCTAGAATCTTTAATGATCGAACAAAAACATCAAAGAGCAAACTTCTGGTATTGCAACAACAACCTCTCAGTAAAACCAGACACTAATCACACCCAAATTCTTGATAGCCTCCAAGACATTCTTTACAATGACACAAAGGGCTGGGGCGCAATCATCTCCAATTTTGCCATCATATCAAGTGGCAAAGTCCAGTTAACAATCCACGCCCCCAACCAAGGCATGCTAAACGAATTAATTCAAGAAACACACAAGCGCCTTCATCAACTAAATTAAATAATTCTTCGAAGACATGAACACTATAGATCTAGCCAAAAAACTCATCGAGTTCCAATCCACATTTTCCAATCCAGAACAACGCCAAGCCATCATACACTTCGTCAATCAATACGTCCTCAAAAATACGACCTGCCAACTACTCAGCCAAACCATCAAACACAACGGCTTTCATACTCTAATCATAGCCACAAAAAGTCTCAAATCACCAGCTCTCAGTTTCTATTCTCACCTAGATGTAGTCGAAGCTCCACAAAAGTGCTTCACACCCACGATAAATGGAGACAGACTCCATGGACGAGGCTCCGGAGACATGAAAGGCCCAGCAGCCAGCCTCATTAACGCCTTTATTCAAATAGTTAATGAAAATCCAGATACTGATATCTGTCTATTTCTACCAACAGACGAGGAGTCCGGAGGCCAAAATTGCGCCAAATACGCAGTCCAGGAATATGGATTTCGAACCAAATGCGTCATCATGCCAGACAGTGGCTCTGGCCTAGACACTTTGATCACTCACCAAAAGGGCATTTACTTTCTTGATGTCATCTTCCAAGGAGTCTCCGCCCACGGCTCCCGACCCTGGGAAGGTACCAGCGCGACAAAAAAACTATTCAACTTTCATAAGCAACTTCAAGCTCGACTACCCAAGTCCCATCCAGATTATTTTTCTACAATCAACCCAAGCATGATGACCGGAGGAGAATCCTTTAATTCAGTAGCAGCCCGGGCCAAATTAACATTAGACATTCGCACGGCAAGTGCCGAAGACAAAAAGCAACTTCAAGAAATTTTAGCAGAACTCAAAGACGAAAATATCACCTACCAAGTCAACTTTGACGACCCCGGCTTTGAAGTCTCCACAAAAAACAAATATATGCAATTAGCCCAAAAAGTCACCGAACAAATTATCCAAAGACCAGTTCATTTCAGAAAAGAACACGGGGGCTCAGACGGAAGATTCTTCCAGAACTACGATATTCCCTGCATAGTCAACGGAGTCGACAAACAAGGCTCACACGCTGATCACGAAAATGCCAGCATCCAAGAAATCCAGCAACTCGAGGAATTCTGCATTGAGTTTACAAAACAATTCGACACTTTA
>CAYYFV010000011.1:0-12787 GCA_964471455.1 uncultured Candidatus Peribacteria bacterium
TAATGAGTCTATCGGTATCAGTAAATGCCTCTGTAAAAAGATCTAGCGTCTGCAAAGTCCGATTGTACTGATGAGGTTGAAAGATGAGGCATATTTTTGAGTCTGGATGCTTCTCTCGAAGGGCCTGGAGGGTCACACGTACTTCTGTTGGATGATGCCCGTAGTCGGTGTAGATAACTTGATCTTTAGTTTGGGACACTATTTCCATGCGCCTGGCCGAATGTGTGAAATGAAGTATAGCTTGATTGAAGTCCTGCTCTGTAACTCCCAGTTGCTGACATACTAATTTGACTCCCAGGGCGTTGGTCCGATTGTGATCGCCAGTGATACTGAGCTGGATATCTTTGGCTTGCTCAGATCGATATTTTTGAGAGGCATGCTTGAGCTTGGCGGCTAAAGGATAGTCCGTATTTAAAATGGTATAGCCTGACTGATCTATAAGCTTTTGAAAAACTTCTAAATATTGTTGTTCTGAATGGAAATAATCGAAATGATCCCACTCGAGATTTGTAATCAAATTAATCGTTGGTCTGTAATTCAAAAAGGCTTGCATGTATTCGCAGGCCTCGATAATAAAGAGCTCTGAATCTTGTATCTGATAGTTTTTATCGTCTAAGGCTGGAACATCGGTCCCGATGATCGCGCTAAACGGTATATTGAGATGTTTGAGGACAGTGACTAACATAGATGTGCAGGTTGATTTGCCATGCGTGCCTGCTATGGTAATGCTTTTGCCAAACTCTCTAGAGAGCATGCCTGCAGCCTGAGGATAATATATACATGGTATACCAAGCTTGAGTGCTAATTGCAGTTCGACATTGTCTGTGGGAATTTCTTGCGTTAAGACTACTAAATCTGGTGAATCTAAATTTTGCTCGCTATGTATGTTTATGGTGATATTCTTATTTACAAGTTTCTTCGTTTGTTTATTAAAAGCATTGGTCGAACCACTAACAATATGGCCCCTATGATGTAATATATGGGCTAAGGCAGCCATGCCGATACCGCTAATTCCAATCATGTGAATTTTTTTGAAGTTTTGGAGGCTTTTGTTTAGAATATCTATGTTAGCTAAATTCATATATGAAATTTAATCAGGGTAAACTTGTATTGATTATCGAGCTTTGTATCGCAACCTATATGCTAGGTAGTTTGGTAATCACTGAGTACAAAAATTATAATATAGAAAAGTATATTGCACAATTTGAACTCTCGAATCAAGAGCTAACCTTGGAAAACGAACAACTTCAATCGCAATTTGACTATTTCACCTCCAAGCAATACCAAGAGAAAATTGCTAAACAGAACTTTGGGCTAGCACAGCCGGGAGAGAGGGTGATTGTGATTATGGAAGAGAATTTGCTCTCCGACGCTGAGAAGTTTCAGGACTCGATGATTGCTAATAAGATTGATTATTTTGTGTCGATGCCCAATTTTCGTAAGTGGATTTATTTTTATAAAGATATGTAAAATAAACTTGATTTAGCCATCAAGTTTATTTAAAGTATTCATACATCGCGTGGCAGGATAGCTCAGTTGGTTAGAGCACAGGACTCATAAGCCTGGGGTCATGGGTTCAAATCCCATTCCTGCTACCATTTTTATCTATATATTTTTGTAAAATATATTGAGCTGCGGCCTGATCTTTATCTGCATGTGGGTTTTTTTCTAGTGCCTCGAAAGTGCTATAGTCTTCGTTTTCAAATACATAAGGAATGTTGAGTGCTTGCAAATGCGTCTGGGCCCACTCTTTTGAGTCAAAATGCTTGGACGGATATAGGTTTGCACCCACAATTATCTGTTTGATATTTTGTGACTCTATGAGCTTGGCTAATTTAGCTTGGAAATTCTTATCTAGTAACCATGTCTCGTAGGCAAAGGCAATCATTTGAGAGTCATCCGAAATAGCTAAGCCAACTTTTTTGGAACCTGGATCTATTGCGAGTAATTTGTATTTCATAATTAAAAAAGAGCTTTTGCAAGCTCTTTGGTTTATTCTGTTAATCCGTTGACTTTGAGTTTGCCTTGAGCAACTTGGTCGAAACCTAGGTTGATAACTAAGTCATATGTACCCTCCTCCTTGATGCTTTGATCAAACTTCAGAGTATCTGGCCCCAAGTTGATTGAGAAATCTTTGTCGATAGCTGCGAGAACAATTTCTTTTGAAACTTTGGAGTATAGCTTACCTTTTTTATTAAGCTTGGTAGCAACTGTCACAGTTTTGTCATTGAGTTTATTGAATATTTCGACTGCCTTTTGTTTCTTTTCAGCGTTTTCCTTGGCGATTTGTGCCTCTACTTCTTGGGCTTTGATAAGCAGGCTAGCTGTGGCAGCTACTGCAAGACCCTGTGGATCTAAAAAATTTCTGTAATAACCTGGTTTTACGTTAACCAATTGGTTTTTCTTTCCTAATTTTGGAATATCTTGTGTAAGAATTACTTGCATAAAGAATAATGTTAATTGATTTTTTGCCAAGCCTCTATGTCATAAAAGATATCGCTTGGATGACTATAATTATTTAGAATTTTACGGTTTTTTATTTTATTGTCAATAAAATAATGTTTTTTAGTACTAAATAAGAATACAGCTGGTATATCTTTGGCCAAAAGTGTGTTGATTTCACGCGCAAATTCTATCTTTTTGGATTGGTTGTTTTCACGTCTGAGATTTTCTAGAAGATTGTCAGTGAGGGGGTTGTAATACGAACTGACGTTCAGTCCATTTTTGAACCGCTGGGATGAGTGCCAAAAACTATAGCTATCGAAATTCGCCCCTAAATCATGGCCGAACAAAGCTAAATCGTACTCTTTGTTTACCAAGATCTGCTTAAAGACTTCAAAATCATATAACTGTATAATGACTTCTATATCGATTTTATTCAAGTTTTCACGAATGTGTTCTATTACGACACGAGTTTTGTTATTTAGGGTCTCATCTGCATATTTGGAGGCCACAAGAGAAAGCTTGATTTTACCATCACTAGGGAGGCTGTTAAAGGCTGCTGAATTTTTGAGGTTATCCTTGATCAGAGAAAAGGAAGTTTTTGGGATCGAGGTGATATTTTCGAACTGAAAAAAGGGCTTAGATATAATTGTATCCTTTGGTAGTTTGGCCTGAAGGTCTTTTTTGTTGACCGCATCTGCGATGGCTTGTCGGTGAAGTTTTTTTGCTAGAAAACTATTTTCTAAATTTAAAAACAGGGCAGTGTACTGAGGCAAGGTGTAACTATATTGACTATAACCCTCAGATAACTTGTGTGTCTCATCCAAAACCAAATTGTAGTTCTTGAGCTGTGGCTTATTTGCCACGTCGACTATAAATTTTTGACCGGAAGAGGAGAGATAAAATCGTTGGTATTGATCGTCTAGATCTATTTTATCTAGCTGGATCGCAGTGGACGAGACTCGACTATCTTGATAATTAGCCATCTCCGCCAATGGCACATTTTTGTAAATATGCTTTGGTAAGACACCCAGGGTAAACATTTCAATAAAAAATGAGTTGGCCGATGGCAGAGTGACTGTGATTTCATTGTCACGAGTCTGATTTATTTCCACGCGGGTGAACTGAGATTGAATGGCAGAGTTTGTAAACTGGCTATTTTGAATTACGTTTTTATAAGTAAATAATGCATCTGCAATGCTAATAGGTGTTTTGTCACTCCAAAACTGCCCCTCTTTGATTCGGAACATAAATTCTTTTGAGTCTTGACTAATGACAAAATCGGCGAGGTCTGACTCGTACTCTTGGGTTTCGGGATTATACTTCACAAGTCCACGGAATAAAGCCTTCGATAAATATGAATTTGCTAGACTAGTTTGAGAAAATAGCGGATTGATTGTGATTGGCTGATCCTTTATAAAAATTGCGATGCTACTTTGCTCCTCCTGCACCTGCAGTTTGTGATGAATGCTGCCAACTAGTTTCGTTAATAGTGTCAAAACTAATATCAGTAGTAAGAATATACTCTTAAGTTTGCTACTTAGGGGGTAGTTTTTTAGTACTGATCTGTTATTCATGTCTAAAGAAATAGATATGCTACTGACATGCCGACGAATATAATGCTCAAAATCACTGTCGCATTGTGTAATAATTTTTCGGCACCTCTTTTTTGCCCATAGAATTCACCGCTGCCTCCAAAGGTTGCAGATAGGCCGACTCCTCTATTTTGAGTAAGGATCAGTAACACCATGGTAATTGTGACTAGCAGATGCGTAATTGTAAACCAGTTCATATTAGAAAATTAAATTTTTAATCCAATTTAAGACACCAAAAAGAATACCGACTTTTATATAACTTGCAAGCTCTTTTGCGATGACAATGTCAAATCCAGCTCCTAGAACTACATCTATAGAGATATCTGTGGCATATAAAATCAGGCAGTTGATGACTATTGTTGTCAAACCAAATGTCGCAAACTTGAGTGGTAAACTTATGAGTTTGAGAACGGGTTTGAGAACAGTGTTTAAGATGCCAAACATAAAACCAAAACATACAAACGTTAACAGGCCTCCCTCGACCCCAACCAATGTAGTGATTTGGGTGGTGAAGTATAGCAACAAAGCATTTAAACTAATAGAAGCAACAAGTGAATTTAGCATGTTTCTTTATTAATGATAGATAGGATAGATTGAATCATCTGTTCTATCTTGTTTTCTTCACTATACACTACATAGTTAGATTTTTCCAAAAATTCTAACTCTTTGAGGTAGCTTTGTTTCCTGTCTTCCAATTCTTGATCTGGCATATCGGCTCGTTTGAGAATTCTTTTTTTGAGAGTGTCCCAACTGTCAGTAGTAATAAAAATGGTAACAATTTCAAAGGGCCAGTGCTTGGCAAGGATCTCTTTGGCTCCCTGGACGTCTATTTCTCTCAGGACAGACTGTCCAGAATTGATATGCTTAAGGATGCTTGCTTTATCAGTACCATAGTAGCTTTTATTGTGAACAAGTTGATACTCTAAAAATGCGTCCTGTTTGATCATCTTTTCAAATTCTGACTTGCTTATGAAATTATATGTTTGCCCTTGTTTCTCTCCTTGACGAATCTCCCTGGTTGTATAGGAGCTTGGATAGAATATATTTGTACAGACCCTTTTTATTTGTTTTATGGCAGTGCCTTTACCGACACCACTAGGGCCTATAACCAAAAATAACTTAGCTTTTTTATTTATTTTTTCTATCATATGGTTTGACTATTTGAACAGTTTGAACTATAATAATTATGTTCATTGATAAATTGGGTTTGAAAGAGTAACAATTGATGCTGCTCATGGCTTGGCTCTCTTGGTCACGACTGAGCGCCCTCAAGTACTGGCGGTTATGTGAGATTTCTACCGGTCAAGTATCGGTACATGCTTGCTATTAATTGTTGCTCTTTCAGACCTAGTTTTTTTTGATTTTATCAAACTAAAAAAAGCACCGCAAGGGTGCTCTTGTTAGAATGGTAAGTCGTCTATGGAGATGTCTTCCGAAGAATTTGCTGCGGCAGCTGGTGCGGGGCTCTCGTATGAGTCGCTTGCTGTGCTCTGTGAGAGCATAATCATATTTTCTGCGACTATTTCTGTCTTATATCTTTTTGATCCGTCTTCGGCTTCCCAGTCTCGAGTCTGTAAGCGCCCTTCGATATAGACTTTTTTACCTTTTTGTAGGTACTGCCCACAAATCTCTGCAAGCTTACCCCAGGAGACCACATTGTGGAACTCTGCCTTGTCTTGTCTTTGGCCGTTGGAATCTTTCCAAGTTAAATTTGTGGCAACTGTAAATGAACAAACGCTATTGCCATTTGGAGTTTGTCTAAGCTCTGGATCCTTTGTGAGGTTTCCTATTAATTGAACTTTGTTGAGTGAATTTGCCATTTTGTTGTTTGTTAATGGTTTAAAAAAATTCTATGAGATGTTTTTTTAATAAGCAAGTTATTACTTGTTTTTTTTAATATAATTTTATAACTTATGTTTAATAAACAATTTTTTATGTTATACGTATTAAAAACGGGCCGATTAGATAGCTCCTTGGTAGCTGAGGCCTCATCAAAACCGCATTCAAAAGTGCTAGATGTGAACCGCGGCTATTTGCTCTTGGAATCACAGAAGACTCTAGATTTCAACCACTATGGATCGTTGCCGATTGCCTTTGAAGTGATTGAGAGATTTAATGACTTTGATGTACGTGATTTAGCTTCCAAGATATATTCTTTGGGAGACACCACGAATCGATTCTTTTTGGACTCGAATTTTCTTACTCCAAAGCAACTGCGCCTCGCCGCTATTGATTTGAAGAAAATGTTAGTCAAAACCTCAGACTCCAAGGTTTCCTTTTTTGATTTCAAAAATACAGCATCTGTCTTCAATGAGTCGAAAAAGTCCAAAAATGTAAATGGATATGGACTCTACCGATTGGACCGTGGATATGTGTTGGCAAGGTTTGTGTTTGTACAAAATATTGATGCCTATACTATTCGTGACTTTGGGAAACCATTTCGAGATGCTAAGCTAGGCATGCTCCCTCCGAAATTAGCACAGACAATGATCAATTTACTCCCAAAAGACAATATACATACTATTTATGACCCGTTTTGCGGTACCGGTACAATCTGTTTCGAGGCTGGCCTGGCTGGATTTAGTAGCTGGGGCTCCGACTTGTTGGATTCGAACATCACTGGCTGTAATAAGAATTTAGATTTTTTCACTGAGACACTTGGTGTGAATAAGAATATTTTTCGTTTTTTCCAAGCAGATGCAACAAAATTAAGTAAACTACCAGATAACTTTGCAATTGTCACAGAGGGGTATCTTGGGACTCCAAAGAAGGGCAATGAGAATAAATCTACGCTTGCACTCGACTATAGAAGTGTTGTGGATATTTATAATAATTTTTTTGTTAATTTACATAAAATTGCTTTTGACAAGAAGTTTTTCTTGGTAATTTCCGTACCGGAATTTAAATTCTTAGCATCCTCAAAAAATCCCGAAAAAATATTTGCAAATTTGAGAAACTACGGGTATATTTTTCGTACAGTTGTTCCTTCAAACAGATTTGGTATTGATTCTTCTCGCGTACTACACTATAGTCGTGAAGATCAATTTGTTTCTCGGAACATTATCTGTCTAGAACATATTCCCGGGTAGCTCAGTGGTAGAGCAGTTGGCTGTTAACCAATTGGTCGTCGGTTCGAGTCCGACCCCGGGAGCCATTTGAACTTATATCTATTTTCATTAGACTTGTATTTTGACATGTCTGTTATAATATTTGTTACAGAATCTACCGCACTGCTCTCTGAAAAATTTACTGTTGCTATGTGGCGACAATGACTAGGTACTCAACTTTATTGTACAAGTGTATGTAATGCTACAAAATTAGAATCGATATGGTTAACATCAATACCAAAATTATTGGCTCTGTACTCCCGCCGAAGACCTGACGATATGGCCTGGCTGCAGACTAGAGTTTGTTTTGGAAACATATTGGCCAACAGACTCAGCCTGTTAACTAATTGGCATTGGCCTGCCGTTGAGAAGGCCTGGGCTGCTAGCTCAGGATAAAGAATAATTAGCCTTGTATCTTGTGGCGAATAAAATTCTGGCCGTAGCTCCCGAATTCTTGTTTCTATAACACCAGGATTCTCTACAACCTCTTGCAAGGCTGTGCGCTGACCCCTCCCCATACCAGGCTCATGAGGAGCTAAAGTATAATGCCGTGTACCATTTTGCTTGGCAAATTGCATAAGATCCAAAAATTGCAGACGTGTTTCTTGATAAATCTGGACAATTGTTAGTACGTCAAAATAATTGAGGGCGTACTTTGTGAAATTGAGATCGGTACCCAAATCAAGTAATTGAGGTTCATCTATTTGTTGAGTAATTTTTTCGTGAAATTGCTCTCTGTCAGTATTGCTGGACATAATAAAGAACTTAGATTTTGTATGAATCTAAGTTAGTGTGATATGAAAGTCAAGCTGTGCTTAGATAATTTGACTGAGATGTTTTTGAAATGCCTGCAAAAATCTTGCAGCGTTGCCACCATCAATCACATCGTGAGCGTAAGTCAGACTAATTGGTGCCACGGTAAAAGACTCGATGTGATCTTGTTCGACTACTATCTTTTGATCGAGCGTGCCGATACCTATATTGGCTGTGTTTGGTGTGTTGAGAATTGGAGTCGCATATTTGGTGCCAAGACTACCGTAATTGGTAATTGTAATTGTCGATCCCGATTGCTGCTCTGGAGATAAATTGCGATCATTGGCAAGCTTTGCAAGCTTGGTGATTTCTTTGGCTAGACCAAAAAGATTGTAGTTTTCGGCATTGCGGAGCACGGGGACCATTAGTCCGTAAGGGGTGTCGACTGCGATTGCAATGTGAAATTCTTCGCACCGAAGAAGCGTCTGATTGTTGGAGTCGTATTCAGCATTGAAATCCGGGAACTCTTTGAGAGTTTCGATCAGAGCAATAATAAAGTAAGGTAAATAAGTCAGTTTGACTCCCTGGTCTTTGGCCTCCTGTTTGTGTGCTTGGCGATGCTCATAAATATTTTCGATATTTAGATCGTCCATTTGAGTTACTTGAGCTGTATTCATGAGACTTTCTCGCATGCGTCGGCTGATTGTGAGCCTAGTTGGACTCAGTTTGTTTGCATCTTCTGTGGCAGCTGATTGGTCTGAGGATGTTGAAACGTGAGATACCGAGGATGAGGATTGAGATGAGGCATCTTTTTTATTGCTGCCAAGTAAAGATCTGGATTCAGGTCTGCTGTACGCTTGAGACTGATAGTTTGCGAAGTTGAGATCGCTAAATTTGCTATTGTCGGCGTCTACCAAGGATCCTACTACATTGCCAGAGTCTTTGGAGGCTTCGGTGGGCTGAGTGTGGTCTGAGGATTCTGGCTGCGGACTTGTTTGTGTTGCTGAGCTTTCTGCTTGTGTGGAAGTATTGTGGTCCGAGGATTCTGGCTCTATGATAGCCAAGACGTCGCCAACGTGGATGGTGTCCCCTACTTGAAATTCAAACTCGGTGATTGTACCTGTTTCTGGAGATGGAATTTCGACAATTGATTTATCTGTCTCGACTTCGCAGAGAGTTTCATCTTTTTTGACAGTGTCGCCAACCTTTTTGGTGAGGTTGACTATTTTGGCCTCGTGTATGCCTTCACCGACATCAGGGAAAATAAATTTCATTAGTATTTTATTAGATTATCTAAAGCTGTGAGGATCCTTTTTTGGGTTGGCAGGTAGTTGTCCTCATTGGTTAACAAAGGGATAATTACATCAAATCCGGTGACCCTTTTGACTGGAGCCAAGAGATCTTGAATGCAATTCTCGTGGATAGTTGCGGAGAGCTCTGCGGCTAGGCCACAGGTTGGATTTTCTTCATTGACAATCAAGACTTTACCAGTCTTGTGGGCTGAGGCTAGAACTGTATCGTAATCTATTGGGCTGAGAGAAACTAAGTTGATCAATTCGAAGTCGATGGGGTTGTCTTGAATATATGTAGCCAATGCTTTTTTGGTTTCGTAATACATGGCACCATAGCTGATGATGGTGACTTGCTTCCCTGCTCTTTCGATTATTGCTTTTTTGCTATCGAGTCGGTATGGCTCTTGTGGAATTTCTTTTTTGATAGCTCGGTAGACCTTTTTGGGTTCTAAGAAAATTGTTGGATCTTCTGATTCCAAGGCATCGAGTAGAAGTCCTTTGGCAGTGTATGGATCTGATGGAATTACGACATTGATACCAGGGATGTGAGAAAAGACTGCCTCCATACTTTCGGAGTGGTGTTCGAGAGCATGGATACCCCCACCAAATGGCACTCGAATCAACATAGGACATTTGAAACGTCCCCTAGAACGAGATCGCATCCGTGTGACATGATTGATGATTTGATCAAAACCCGTCCAAATAAAACCATCAAATTGGATTTCGCAGACAGGCATAAATCCATTTAGCGAGAGTCCAATGGCTGTACCAATAATTCCCATTTCTGAAATTGGAGTATCGTAGACTCGGTCAGTACCGTGTTTTTCTTGGAGACCAACAGTAGCGCGGAAGACTCCGCCTTGCTTGCCGACATCTTCTCCAAGTACTATAATTTTGTCATTTTCTTCCATGGCTTGGTCGAGGGCTTGATTGATGGCCTCGATTACTTTTAACTCATTCATTATTGATTGATTTCGTTAAGTAATAATTCTCTTTGTCTTTCGAGTTCTGGATAGGTTTCTGACAATAGATATGTGAACATACTATCGGCGGCTGGATCTTTTTCATTTTCCGCTTTGGCAAAAGCGTCGTTGGCATTTGATTGGGCTTTGTCTAAAATGTCTTGTTTGATTTGGTCATTCAGAATTCCTTTTGATCTAAGAAAAACCTCCAGGCGTTTGATTGGATCTTTTTGCTCAGCTTGCTGTTCTTCCTCTTTGCTTCTATACAAACTTGAATTGTCACTGGTGGAGTGATCTTGGAGTCTGTAGGTGACTGCTTCTATGAATGTAGGTATATTTTGTTCACGGGCAAGATCGATAGCTTGCTTCATAACCTCTAGAATAGCCAGGACATCGTTGCCATCTACTTGTACATGGGGCATTTGATAACTAATGGCTTTTTGGGCAATGGTTTTGGCTTTGGTTTGAATTTGTCGAGATGTGGAAATCGCGTATTGGTTGTTTTGGCAGAAGAAAATTGCCTTAGAATTATAGAGAGATGCAAAATTGAGACCTGCATGAAAATCTCCTTCAGATGTGGCTCCGTCGCCAAAAGATGCTAATGCAATCCGCCGACCATTTTTGAGTCTTTCGGCCCATCCAATTCCGGCTGCATGTGGGATGTGTGATCCAACACAAATTGAGATCGGTAAAACATTGACATTTTCTGGGACCTGACTTCCCTTCTCGCTTCCCATCCAGTAGAGCATAATTTTTGAGAGCTCAACACCCATGATTTGCATCATACCCGACTCACGGAATGCTGGTAGCAGCCAGTCGTCTTTGTTAAGCAAAAAGGTCGCTCCCACCTGGCAGGCTTCCTGACCTTTGACAGATAAATATGTGCCCATTTTGCCGGTTCTTTGGAGGTTGATACACTTGTGATCAGCTACGCGAATTCTTTGCATCCAGGTATAGATTTTGAGCAAAGTCTTATCATCAAAACTGTTTACGACTTCCTTATTTAGGACCTTACCCTGAAAATCCAAAACGCTATAAGCCTGGGAGGCTTTATGATCGTAATTCTTAAAAATCGAATGTTTTTGGCTATCTAATTGCATTCTTGATTTATTAATTGATTATAGTATTCATTAGCATTGTAGGAAGATCTCATCATGGGAGAGCCTACTGCCAATTTGATACCAGCACTGTGTGCTTGCATACATAGTTTAGTATATTTTTCTGGTTTCACAAACTCTTGGACAGCTATGTGCTTGGGACTTGGACGTAAATACTGTCCAAATGTAAGGATGTCGAGCCCAATCTTTTTCAAGTCTTCGAAGGTTTGCGACAACTGTGAGTCTGTTTCACCAAATCCGAGCATGATGCTGGTTTTGGACTTGATTGTTTGAGATTGTTTTTTGATAAAATCTAATACCGAAAGAGACTGCTGGTATTTGGCTCGAAAATCTCTAATATTAGGTGTCAGTTCTTCTGTGGTTTCGATATTGTGGGCAATGACTGTGGGTTGGGCATCAATGATTTGCTGCACAAGACCGAGATTACCTCGAAAATCAGGGATGAGTACTTCGACTTTGATTCCTGGATTGAGCTTCTTGATCTGAGTGATAGTATTGGCAAAGTGAGTGGCACCTTGATCTTCCAAGTCATCCCTATCAACAGAAGTGATGACTACGTAGTCCAATTCCATTTTTTTGATGGCAATGGCGACTTTGTAGGGTTCTAAATTATCCAGCTGATCTGGCATACCTGTTTTGACATGACAAAATTTGCAGCCGCGAGTGCAGGTGTCTCCCATTATCATAAAGGTAGCTGTGTTTTTGGACCAGCACTCTCCAATATTAGGGCACTTGGCTTCTTGGCAGACTGTTGCTAAACCGAGTTTCTTAAGTTTTTGGCGGTTTTTTGCGACCACCTCAGGCTTGGCAGCAGTTTTGATCTTGATGAAATTAGGCAGTTTTTTTGACATGTGCTGTTTGGCTTGAAGATTCTTGCGTCTTGACTGAGTTGTGCTTTCGGAATTCTGGATCCACCAAAATACGACTTTCTTCTGGTAAGACTTGGCCTTGGTATTTGGCTGATGGTTTGGCATGATAAGGAACTTCGGCAGCGGTTGTCATTTGTTCAAAAGCCAACTGGCAGACTCTCATGCCCGGATATAGAGCAATTGGTAATCGATTGATATTTGTAATTTCTAGGGTGATTGTACCTTCGAATCCGGCGTCGATGAATCCAGCAGTAGAGTGGACAATAATTCCGAGTCTACCTAGTGACGATCGCCCCTCGACACGTGCCACCATATCTTCTGGAATCTTAACTTTTTCCAGAGTAACTCCCAAAACAAACTCACCTGGCTGCACAATAAATGGCTCGTTTTCAGAATCTAGAGTCATGAGTTTTGTCATGTTTTTGTTCATATCTGGATTTTTTGGGTCTAGGATGGCTAACTTGGAATGCTCGTAAATCTTAAAATGATACCCAAGCCTGAGATCCATACTGCTAGCATGAATGTTTTTTTCATGGTCACCGTCTGGAGACACTACAACAATGCGACCTGCTTTTATTTCTTCTTTGATTGTTTTGTCCGATAAAATCATGCTTGTGAGGTTTATTTTGATTATGCAATATGATAATTT
>CAYYFV010000012.1:0-5337 GCA_964471455.1 uncultured Candidatus Peribacteria bacterium
TTAAATGATTTTTATATTCGTAAATTATAAAATGTTACTGGGTTTTGTTTGCCTAACTTGGTTTTGGCTTTGGATAAAAAAAAATCTATCAAAATTGCTGAGAAGGTCCAAAATAAGTCTGTGAAGAGGCCAAAGTCTAGTTTTGAAGATCTGTTTTGGACATATTTTTTTATGTCGTCAAAAACTCATGCAGATATTTTGTCTCAATCAAGCTTTTTGTCTGAATCTTTAGAGGAAAATGAGCTTTACAATAAGTTTATTCTTAATTATAATGCAATCGATTTTGCAAGTATCGAGGTTCCTAGTAAGTATTTGGTTATGGCCCTGGATTTGGAGGCGAACGGAATGGATGTAAATCGTTTTGATTACAAGTCAGAAATTCTTCAACTTCTCACACGTATGAAGCATAAACATAGACAATCACGTTTGGGTGAGATTAAAAGGAAACTCCATAATTGCAGTGCTGAGGAGCAATTGCAATTGCTTTCTCAATATAAACATTTAATGTCACTTTAATTTAATGGCTAAAGTAAGAAAATTTATTACGCATCATACTGATGCAAAAATAAAACAATATCCAAAACCGGTTCAAGACCTTATTAAAAAAGGTAAGGAGCAAAAATTTGTGACACTCAAAGAAGTCTACCGAGCGTTTCCTACTGCGGAAGATGATCTTTTGGTGTTGGATGAAATTTGTGAGTTGTTTTTTGATTTTGGTGTCGAGGTTGTACAGAGTTCTAAAGTTAAAACTTTTGATTTAGATAAGAAGGTTGATGAAAAGGCTTTGAAGCAAGAGCAAAAGGCCCAGAAGCTTGCAGAAAAGACTGTTAAAGACATTTCCAAGAAGAGGGCTTCCAAGACCGATGAACCTTCGGATGAAGAAATGGAAGAGTTGGAAGATGTGGCTGATACGGCAGAATCCTCTCAGAAAATGATTGAGGTGCAAATGTCAGAGATTTCGAATGATAGTATTCGTATGTATTTATGTGAAATTGGTAAGGTTCCTTTGTTATCTGCCAAAGAGGAGGTTGATCTTGCCAAGGCAATTGGTCGGGGAGACCAAAATGCTAAATCGATTTTGGCAGAGTCCAATTTACGTTTGGTGGTGTCTATTGCCAAAAAGTATATTGGACGTGGTTTGAGTTTTTTGGACTTGATTCAAGAGGGAAATATGGGTTTGTTTCGAGCGGTTGAGAAGTTTGATCCAGATAGAGGTTATAAGTTTTCGACATATGCAACTTGGTGGATTCGACAGGCTATTACTAGAGCAATTGCTGATCAGGCTCGTACGATTCGAATTCCAGTACATATGGTTGAAACTATTAATAAATTGACTCATACGCAGAGACGTTTGGTTCAGGAATTGGGGCGAGAGCCCTTGGTTGAAGAGTTGGCGGCTGAATTGAATATGGATGTCAAGAAGGTGCGTCAAATTCTTAAAAATACTCAAGAGACTGTGTCTTTGGATACTCCTGTTGGTAGTGAAGAAGATTCTAAACTTGGTGATTTCATTCCTGATGATGAGGGCGCCTCTCCGGACGAGGCTACAAATCGTAACCTTGTAAAAGAGAATATACATGCTATGCTTAAGTATCTTTCGCCTCGAGAACGACGTATTATTGAAATGCGTTTTGGTTTGATTGATGGTATCGCACACACTTTGGAAGAGGTTGGGCGAGAATTCAATGTAACTCGTGAACGTATTAGACAAATTGAAGCCAAGGTATTGCATAAGTTACGTGAACATCCAACTTCAAATAAAATAAAGCCATTTTAATTTTTTTTTATGAATAAAAAAGTATTTATGATAACCCAGGAAGGGTTAGACAAATTAGTTAAAGAACTTGACTACTTACAAAATGAGCGTCGTAAGGAGATTGCTCAAAAGATTAGAGAAGCCAAGGAATTTGGTGATCTGTCTGAAAATGCTGAATACCACGAAGCCAAAAATGACCAAGCGACTGTCGAGGGTCAGATTGCAGATTTGGAAGCTAAGATTAAAAATTTGAAAGTCATTGATAAAGTTACTTCTGTTACTCATGTGCAAATTGGTTCGACTGTGGAAGTCAAGAATTTGGAAACAAAAGAGCAGTTAACTTTGGATATTGTGGGTTCGATGGAGGCAGATGTGTTTAATAACAAGATCTCTAACGAATCACCTTTGGGTAAAGCCCTGTTGGAAAAAGCAAAAGGTGAAAAAGTGACTTATACGGCCCCTAAAGGTCAAATGAAATTTGAGATCTTGAAGATTAAGTAATTTGTTGTTTTTTCTCGTACTTGATATTTGATTTGAAAAATATATATGCCAGGATTGCGCTTAGGAGTCCTGGTATTCTTATTAGTTCAAATAAGTAGATTGTATCATCTCCGCGAAATAGGCTTTCGATGGCTCGGGCGGTAAAGAATAGGAAGCCGGCTTGGAGAAAGACATATCCGTCAAATTTATTTCTATATTTTTGGTATAATTTAAAACACCATAATCCTATTGCTAGACTATAGAGGGCTGCGAATAGTTGAGTTGGGTAGATTGCAGATGTGTATTTGACGGCAGAGGAGTGGAAGGTGACTCCCAAAAAGCTGTCTGTCATTCTGCCGTAGTTTGTTCCATACAAGAAGGCTCCGATGTTGTAGAAGCTTAATAGAGATAGGGAGGCTATGCTCAAGACATCTGCCCATCTGGAAAAGAGTTCTTGGTATAAAAAGGTTTGTCTTTTTATAAATATAAAAATTCCAAAGAGAAAGCCAATAATTGAGATATCTTTGTCGGCCCATATGGCTATGGTTTTATAGAATGCTTGCCAGTTCATTTCATATAAATAGACTTGATAATTACTTATGACTGTAAACAATCTGCCAAAGAAGATGCCAGATAAGAATGTTAAACCCATGTGGTCTAAAAAAAATTGTAGGCGTAGGCGACTTTTGTTGGCGAGGTAAATTAATATATAGCTAAAGCTCAGAAGACCTAGGAGCGCAAAGAAGATTTGTGAGTTGATTTTGAAGGTTTCTAAGTTTATTAGGTAGGGGTTCATAGTTTTGTGATTAATAATCCATAAAGACCTGCAAACATGATAAATATCATTAAGGAGTTGTTGCCATGTTTTTTATTTATCATGAGGTCAAATTTGAGGGCAGCCTGTATAAATAGGCTCAGGAGAATAATGTAAATTAAGAAATTGGTTTCAAAAATATCGAAGTTAAATCCAAGTTTGTTGCCAATTAGATAAGCCAGGAAATAAAATGCGAGATAAGCTTGAGTTACTATAAATACTATATCTGAGATTTGTTTTTCAACTTTAATATTAATTTTGAAATCAGTTTTTTTAACATGATTTTTTTTTGTGTTGTTAAAGAATTTTTTGCAAAGTGATTTGATGGTACTTTGTGTTTGTTTCCAAATTAATTTTCGTGTTAGATTCGATTTGGTTGTAAAAATAATATTGAACGATTTTATGAGTTTAGTTGTCGTTGTGTCTTCTAAGAAAAGCAGTTGGGTAGCTTGATTATGTAAGTTGTTAATTTCTGGCGAGTCCTCTAAATTAAAATCTTCTAAAAACAAATCGTCATTGAGAATATTGTTGATGAGTGCTTTGGCTTGAGATTGTAATTTATCTTTATTGTCTGAGTAGCGAGTCTTTTCGAATATTGCTAAGGATTCTTGTAATTCGGTTTTGCTAGAGGGTTTGAGGTATTGATCAAAACGGTTGAGAATGTAGTTGATAAGAGACATGAGGTTTTCGACATAGTCTACTTCTTTAGAGACTTCAAACTTTTTATTTTCTGATGGAGTACTTGGTTCTGGTCTGTTTTTGAGTTGTTCGGTGACTTCAAGTACTTTGGCGTTGGTTTCTTGAAACTCTTGGTCTGAGAGAGTTTCAATGCCAAAAAGTTCGACAATTAGTTCGTATTCGTCTATTAGTCGAGCAATACCGCTTGTTATATTTTCGGATTCGATTGTACCTTTGACAGTTTTACCCTCTTTGTTGAGACCTTTGAATTTGTATTTAGCAAAATTTGAATCCTGTTTGGATGTCTTGTCACTTTCTTTAAGATAATCAATACTAAACCCCATAGATTCTAGCTGGGACTTGGCTTGTTCGAAAGATTCGGCATTTACAAATCCCGTTGAGGATTTTCCACTGGGATTTTTTGCTGAGTATTGAAACTGCATTAGCTTTTAATTAGCTGCAAAAATAAAGGATGCGGTGTGTGTGGTCTAGATTTGAATTCAGGATGGAATTGGCAACCTACGTAAAATTTGTGGTTTGTTAATTCTACTATTTCAACTAAATTAGATTCTGGATTTACACCTGAGACAATCATACCATTATTTTCTAAATCTTGCTTGTAATAATTGTTGAATTCGTATCTGTGTCTATGTCTTTCTGTAATTGTATGGGTTTTGTAGGCGTTGAATGTTTTGCTGCCTTCTCGAAGTTCGCAGGTGTAATTACCTAGTCTGAGTGTGCCGCCCTTGGCTCTTTGAATATCTTGTCCCGGTAAGAAATGAATCACGTAGGGTTTGGAATTAGGGGAGTGTGTTTCTTCGAATTCTTCGCTAGTTAAGTCTGGTTCTTCGAGCTTATCTTGTAAGTGCTCGATACACATTAGTTGCATGCCTAGACAGATGCCGAGAGTTGGAATGTTGTGTTTTTTGGTATATTCAAGGGCCATCATTTTGCCTTTGGTGCCACGCAGTCCAAAGCCGCCTGGTACCACAATTCCATCAAGTTTTTTGAGATTATCAAGGTCATATTTGCCAGTTTCTATCTTTTCGGATTCTATCCATTCGATGATGGGTTTTTTGTTGGCGTGGTAGCTGGCAATTTTGATTGATTCAATCAAACTTAGGTAGGCGTCTTTGAGGGCGGTGTATTTACCGACGATGCCAATTTTGGCTTCACCTGATGTGTTTGCTAGTAATGACTCGAGATGACTCCATTTTTGGAGGTTGGTTTCGAAGTTTTGTATTTGGAGTTTCTCACAGATTTTTTTACCGAGTTGGTATTGATCGAAATGTTTGGGAACTTTGTAGATGTTGTCGAGAGTGGGCATTGGGATGACATGTGACTCTGGAATATCTCCAAAAAGTGATATTTTTCGAATGTGTTCATCTTCTATATTCAAATCCGCTCTGGCAATCAGGAAGTCTGGTTGAATACCGAGGCTTCTAAGTTCGCGAATAGATGCTTGAGTTGGTTTGGTTTTGAGTTCTTTGGATGCCTGTAAAAATGGTAGTAATGTCACGTGGACAAAGACTACATTTTCGGGACCAAGTTCATGTCGGATTTGGCGCATGGTTTCGATAAAATGGGGTCCTTCTATATCTCCCACAGT
>CAYYFV010000012.1:5347-12441 GCA_964471455.1 uncultured Candidatus Peribacteria bacterium
GTAGCGTTTATGAAAGGAAGATAAGTAACGTGAATATAAAAAACATTATCCCTACCAACTTCATTTCTTAACTGTCTAATAGCTTCAAGAAATGGTTGCCCCTCAATATCGCCCACAGTACCGCCAACTTCAGCCAGGACGATATCGGCGTTGGATTGTTTGTGAGCGTTGTAGAGTTTTTCTTTTATGAGGTTTGTGACATGTGGAATAATTTGGATCGTGCCACCTAAATATGCTCCTTGTCTTTCCTTATCGATGACTTCTTTGTAAATCTTACCAGAGGTAATCGAAGAGAGTTTGGTGAGTGGCTCATCTATAAATCTTTCGTAGTGTCCAAGATCAAGGTCGGTTTCGGCTCCGTCTTCTGTGACAAAAACTTCTCCATGCTGATATGGAGACATGGTACCAGGATCTACATTGAGATATGGATCGAGTTTGATTGTGAAAACTTTAAGTCCACCGGCTTTGAGCAGTGCACCAATAGATGAGGTTGTAATACCTTTTCCCAATGATGAACAAACACCACCAGTTATAAAAATGAATTTTTTTTGCATATTAGAATAAGTTGATACCAATTTTGTCTTTGACGACTTCGAGAGTGTCTCGAGCTTTTGCTTGAGCTCTTACCTGTCCATCTTGCAAAATTGTTTGCACTAAGTCAAGATTGTTTTCGAATTCGGCTCGTTTGGCACGAGCTTCTGCAAAATATTCTAAATAAACTCTGAGTAGTTCTTTTTTGGCATCTCCATATCCTATGCCTCCTGCAAGATATTTATCTTTGAGGTTTTGGATTTGAGATTCGCTAGCGATGAGTTTATAAATCGCAAAAATGTTACATTTATCTGGATCTTTGGTTTCAGATACTTCTTTGGAATCAGTTGTGATTTTCATGATTGTCTTTTGGATTTGAGATTCCGGTGCAAAAATTGGAATATAGTTGTTATAACTTTTACTCATTTTGCGTCCATCAATTCCCGGTACATTAATTGGAAATGTAATAAGTTCTTTTGGGACTTTGAAAGTTTCTCCAAATTTATTATTGAATTTGTTGGCAAGTTCTCGAGCAATTTCTAAATGTTGTTTTTGATCTAGTCCAACGGGGACAATATCTGCTTGGTAGATTAAAATGTCTGCAGCCATCAAAACTGGATAGCCAAACAATCCTAGGTTTGGGTCTCTTAAACCCTTGTTTTTGAAGTCTTTCCAAGCGTGAGCACGCTCTAGTAAGCCCATAGGTGCCAAGCTGCTAAGGATCCACATGAGCTCTGAGTGTTCTGGAATTTGTGATTGAATGAAAAATGTTGATTTTTGTGGGTCGAGTCCGAGGCTAAGTAGGTCGATAGCGAGATTTTCTGAGTATTTTTTGAGTTCTGCTCCGTTTTGAAATGTTGTTAGGGCATGTAAATTTGCAAGGAAAATATTACAGTTGTATTCATCCTGAAATTCGAAGGCTGGTTTGAATGCTCCTAAATAATTTCCGAGATGAATCTGGCCGGTTGGTTTGATTCCAGTTATCAAGCTTTTCATTATATTGTTGTTAGTGGATCACGATTGATATGCCAATCTTTATTTAGCTTAAGTTTAGCTATTATTTCATGTGGAGACAAGCTATTAATCAAGATGTGATGGAAGTAGTAATTGTTTTTTTTGTGAATGAGTGCGGGGGCCGATTTGAACTTGATATGTTGGCTTTGAAGAATTTTTGTGACTCTATCTATTTCTCTATCCTGTGCTGATATGAGTTTGTGTTTGTGAGCGAGCAAAGTGACCCTCGTAAATGGAGGATAGTTGAAGCGTTCTCTGTGTTTGATCTCTGTATTATAAAAGCTAATGAGGGTCTTGTCGGTGAATTCGTGGAGGATTTTTTCTTGAGGATTGAAGGTTTGGATTAGCACCTTGCCATCTGCATGTTTTCTGTTAGTACGTCCTGTGATTTGATTGAGCAAAAAGAGGGTTTTTTCTGTGGAGCGAAAATCCGGAAAGTTGATGGCACTGTCTATGTTGAGGACTCCCACAAGTGAGACATCTTCGAAAGAAAGCCCAGTGGCGACAATTTGGGTGCCTATCAAAATGTCTATTTCTTTGTTTTCGAGTCTGGTATGTAGTTTGTGGTAGCTATTTTTTTTACTCATAGTGTCTGAATCCACCCGCTCTATATTGGCTTTTGGAAAAAGTGTTGAAAGTTCTTCTACTACCTGTTGAATTCCGACTCCTTTGTTAAAAAAAGCCGTCGATTGGCAACTTTTGCATGAGTTTGGTGTTGGCATTCCATGATCGCAGTAATGACATTGGAGGCGGTTGAATGGAAATTTGTGATAGGTGAGTGAGACATCACAATTGGGGCACTTTTCGACATGGCCGCAATCTCTACACATTAGATAGCTGGCGTAGCCCCTTTTGTTACAAAGTATAATTGCTTGCTTGCCTTTTTTGAGAGTGTTTTCTAGGGCCTCAAATAATTCATGGCTGACCGGGTAATTACCGACTCGGATTTCTTGAGCCATATCGACGAGTTTGATGTATGGATCTGCTTGTTTGAAGGCTTTGTCTTTGATTCTGTGATATTGGATGATGTCTTGTTTGGCTGCGTGGAAGGACTCGAGACTTGGTGTTGCAGAGCCAATGACCCCCAGAGCCTGGTTTTGTTTGACTAGATACTGAAAAATACTACGGGCGTGATATTTGGGGTTGTTTTCTTGTTTGTATGCGTGGTCATGTTCTTCATCCATGACTATGAGTCCCAGATTTGTAAAAGGTAGAAACAAGCTGGATCTAGCTCCAATGGCTATTTGTTTATTGTTGTTTTTGATATCTAGAAAAGCTTGGAGTTTTTCTGTTTTGTTAAGAGAGGAGTTGAAAATAACTACATTGTCTTTGCCAAAATGTTCTGTGAATTTGGATTGGATCTGGGGTGTCAGACTGATTTCTGGCAAAAGAATCAGAACTTGTTTGCCCTCTTTAATTTTATCTTTGGCCAAATGTAGATAGATTTCTGTTTTGCCGGAGCCTGTGACGCCATGGATTAGATGCATTTTTTTTTGATTCTTTGAGATGCTATCAAAGACCTCTTGTTGGACCTCTGTGAGTGTGTTGAGTGGTTTGAGATCTTGGTCTTGTTTCTCGCTCAAAGTGTTCTCTGCGAGCATTTTCAGAGATTTGGGAGTGGTAATACTTGGTGGAATATATAAATTGAGTGCAGAGCTAAGGCTGCAAAAGTAATATTTCGATATGAACTTGCTTGTTTGAATATCTTGTTCGCTTAAAAATTTTGAGTACAAAAGCTCTGTAATATCTCTGCATTTGAAAGTTGGCTTGGGTATTTCTTGTAAAACGATTCCAAGATATGTTTTGGATTTGAGTGGTACTGTGACCAAATCACCAGGATTGAGTGAGTTTATTGACTGGTAGGTAAACTCATTTTTGACTGGGCTTTTAAGTGATGGTAGAGTAATAAGGTAATATTTCATGAATGCATTATACATATGAAAATTAAAAAAGACGAAATAATTCACGATGTTATCACTAGACATCCTGAGGTTATGGAGGTGTTCTTTGATTATGGGATTTCTTGCGTGGGTTGTGTCAATTCATATATGGAGACTATCGAAGAGGGGGCCAAGCTGCATGGGCTCAATTTGGATGAGCTTTTGGAGGATTTGAATGAATTTATTGAGTAATGGATTTTTGTTTATATAAAAAAAGACCCTCAGAGAGAGGGTCTTTTTGATTGTTTATTTTTTGTTGAGATGATTGAGTATCGGAGTTGCGATAAAGAGTGATGAGTATGTACCAACGGCAATACCAATCGTAAGTGCTAGTGAGAAAAGATAAATACTTTCCGAACCTAGTATGACGAGTGCTAGTAATGTAATGAGAGTTGAAATAGATGTGTTGAGAGATCTTGATAATGTTTGACTTAGGGAAGCGTTACAAACTGTTTTGAGTTTTTTGCCATCCATGATTTTGAGGTTTTCTCTAATTCTATCAAAGACAACGATTGTGTCATGTACCGAGAATCCAATGATGGTCAGTAGAGCTGTCACAAATAATGTATCGATTTCGAATTGGAAATAACTAAATATTCCAAGTACTATAACTACATCGTGAACCAATGCCCCAAAGGCCGAAAGACCGAATTTCCATGGATTGTATTGTTTTGGAATTTCTCTAAAGGCAGTAGCAATATAGATGATGATCGCAGCCAAGGCTATGATTAGAGATAGGAGAGCTTTGGTTTTTAAGCTTGATGAGATTGATGGACCAACTGTTTCGAATCTGTTTTCTGTGAGTTCCAAAGATGTGGCAGCTTCGAGTGAGTCTAATAGTGATTGGTATTGTTCTTCTTTGAGGTAGCTTGTCTTGATTTGAACGGCTTCTTGCCCAGCTGGAATGACTACAGAATTATCTAAGTTATTTTCGAGGACAAATTCATCGACTTTTGTATTGATTGTGGCAATGTGTTCAGTTGTGAGTTCTGGAGAAGCAACTTCTATTAGGCTACCTCCCTTGAAATCAATACCTGTATTGAGTCCATTGGTAAATAGAGAGATAATCGTAGCTAAAATTAGTAGACCTGAAATAATTGATGTTTTTTTACCAATTTTATCAAAAGCAATTGTTTTACGTTTTTTGAGTGTGAGTCCGAGAAGTTTTGGATTGTTGAGGACTTTTGGAGATTTTATGTTGAGTAGTAGTGTTCGAGAGATGAGAATTGCTGAGAACATCGAAATCAGAATACCTGCAGCCAGATTGAGAGCAAAACCTCGAATGATTGAAGATCCAAAATAGTACAGGATCCCACATGTTATTAGTGAGCTGTAGTTTGAGTCTCGAATCGAAGACCAGGCTTTTTCGAATCCTTCTTTGACAGCTGATTTATATGAGAGTTTGTTGTCGAGTTCCTCTTTGATTCTTTCAAAAATCAAAACGTTGGCATCGACAGCCATCCCAATTGACAAAATGATACCTGCCATCCCCGCAAGTGTCAGAGTGACAGGGCTTGAGAGTAAGAAAGTCAAAAAGAACAGGGCAAATGTTGCTACCAAGAAACTGAGAGACTTTTCAATAAATGGTTCTTTTGAATTGAGAATCCAATATCCAATTGCAAAGTAAAGTGCCAATGCAATTAGCAAGCTTATGATACTTGGCAGCGAGACTTTAATTATAAATAAGAGGATAATGGAATATGCTATTAGGGCTCCACTTGCCAATGCTCCAGGTACTCGATAGGTCCAAATCATATATGCTAATAGCAATAAGAGTCCAAATCCACCTGCCACTAATGATTTGTTGAGTGATTCTGCTCCAAGGTTTGGTCCGATAGTATACTGTCCAGTCAAGGTGATTGGAGCGGGAATAGCACCTGTGTTCAAGTCACGGGCAAGTGTGTTGGCGGATTCCATATCAAATGAACCGTTGATTTGAGCGACTCCACCAGAAATTTTTTCGTTTACTTCTGGAGCAGATACTAGCAGGCCACCTACAAAGATAGCTATTCTTTTACCTTTGTTGCGGGCTGTTAATTCTTCGAACATTTTGCCACCTTCGCTATCAAATTCAATTGTAACCATGGGTCTGGCAAATTGATCAAAGGCAACTGCTGCTCGTTTGAAGAATTGACCGTTGAGTGTAGTGTCTTTCCATGGGTCTGGTTTGGTCGAAAAGAAGATCTTTTCGTATGCTACTTGAGTTTCGGTTGTGGTTTGAGTTTTGGCTTCAATGATTTCTACTGCTTTGAGAAGTTGTAAACCCTTTGATGTTTCGACGATATTAGTAGAGACTTCGTCTGCTGATGTGAGTGTGAGGGCTGAGTCGATTGTAGACTTTTCAAATGGCCCAAAGTTTTTAATGTAATTAGGCAAAACTCCTGCACTTTCTTTGAGTTCATTGTCATCAGAGAATTCTAGGACTGCATCTTTGAAAGTGATTTCTCCGGCATTGATTTTGGCCAAAACTTCGTTTGCGAGTTCTTTGGCTTCGGATTTAGATCTTTCGATTAAGGGATCGATATCAGAATATGAAATTAAGATTTGAGCTGCTTTGACTTCTTTATCGGTTGTAATTTCTCTTTGGGTTTCTTTTTTGTCTGTTGTTTTTAAGATGAAGTAACCCTTTTGTTCTTGGAACTTACCATTGATGATATCGATACCAAGGTCTGCTTGGATTAGTGATGGGTAAATTTCTCCAGGATTGAGATTGAAAAGAATGGCTGCAACTTCTTCATTTTTGATTTGGTCAGCGAATTCGAAATCTCTTTTATCAAAAAAGATTTTATCTTGGTTGGCTTTGGCTTCGGTTTCACCTATCATTGCGAATTCTTCTTTGTTTTCAAGTACTCGTACCAATGTTGAGCCTGCTGACTGATTAACAACGTTCATTTGTTGTTCATCTGCGATGTCATTTTCTTCTTTGAATTCTAGTTGAATAGTTTTGCCAACTTTTTTCTTGGCCTCTTCTAAATCAGAAATACCTGCCAACTCGACAATTATGTGATTTTGATCACCAACTTTCGATGAATAGATATTTGGTTCGGCAACCCCTAGATTGTTGACCCTTTTGTTGATAACTTCTTTGACGCCCTCGATGACATCTTTTTTGTCCTCGTCGGCGACTTTTCTTGTGTCAATTGCAAAATCAAGTTGGGATCCTCCCTGAAGATCAAGCCCTAAATTGATTTGCATATCTTTTATTAGACTTGGCATAAATGCCGGTTGAAGATTCTGTGGAATACTAACTGCCAGTATAAATAGTGCACTAATGACTATTGTAGGCACTTTCCAGTTCCAGAAACGTTTCATAAAGTGAAAGTTAAATAATTAAAAATTTTGTTGATGGATTTGCTTATCTAGTTCGAAGTTGTTGCCTGATCCAGATCGACCATAATCATCTTGTAGTTTGACAATATCGTCAAGCTCCGGAGTAGACACTTCAAAAATTTCAGAGTCCTCCAAAGCTTCAATACGATGAATTGTTGGAGGTATAATCTCGAATTTTTCGCCTGCATGCAAGACTTTTTCTTGGAGTTGGTTGACAGAGTCTCCGAAAATGATTTTAACTGAGCCTTTGTAGACATATTGAGTTTCAATTTTTCTTTC
>CAYYFV010000013.1:0-12213 GCA_964471455.1 uncultured Candidatus Peribacteria bacterium
ACTTTGGATCTTAATAAAGCACGGCAAGCAGCTATTACACAAGAAATTGCTGAGCTAGCAGGTGCACAGGCAGCTATGAAATAAAAAATATTATTAATTTATTTATTAAAATGAGTGAGACTAAAACACTAAAGAAAGGTAAGATTGCCAGGATTATTGGGGTGGTTGTTGATGTCTACTTTGCAGATCATACTCCAAATCAACTGAATGCACTTACAGTTGCACATGGGGATACGACTGTGACTCTTGAAGTTCAAGCTCACCTTGGTGAAGGTTTGGTGAGAACTATTGCGATGTCATCGACAGATGGTTTGCAAATTGATCAAGAAGTAGTAGATACTGGTAAAGCTATCACTGTACCTGTCGGTACTCAAGCACTTGGACGTGTATTTAACGTTACTGGTGATATCATCGACGGTGGTAAAGAAATTGCCAAAAATGTTGAGAGACGTGAAATTCATGCTCCAGCTCCAAAACTTACTGAACAAAGTTCAGTTGTTGAAATTTTTGAAACAGGGATCAAAGTAATCGATCTTCTGTGCCCATTTATCAAAGGTGGTAAAGTAGGTCTATTCGGTGGTGCCGGTGTAGGTAAAACTGTAATGATCCAAGAACTTATCCACAACGTGGCAATGAGCCATGGTGGTTACTCTGTATTTGCCGGTGTTGGTGAACGTACTCGTGAAGGGAATGACCTTATCGGGGAAATGAAAGAATCAGGTGTAATCGACAAGCTAGCTATGGTTTTCGGGCAAATGAACGAACCTCCAGGTGCACGTATGCGTGTGGCTTTGACTGGTTTGACAATTGCTGAGAAATTTAGAGATGAAGGAAAAGACATTCTTATGTTTGTAGACAACATCTTTAGATTTACCCAAGCTGGTTCGGAGGTATCTGCGCTTCTTGGTCGTCTACCTTCTGCGGTAGGTTACCAACCAACGCTTGCTACAGATATGGCGGCGTTGCAAGAACGTATTACTTCGACAAAAACTGGTTCTATTACGTCTATTCAAGCGGTTTATGTACCTGCGGATGATATTACAGATCCGGCTCCGGCGACTACTTTTGGTCACTTGGATTCGACTGTGGTACTTTCTCGTGGTATGGCCTCTCTAGGTTTGTACCCTGCTGTTGATCCTTTGGATTCAACTTCGACTGCCCTCAAAGCTGACTTGGTTGGTGATGAGCACTATGCTGTTGCTAACAGAGTTCAACAAATTCTACAAAGATATAAAGAGCTTCAAGATGTGATTGCGATTCTTGGTATGGATGAACTATCAGACGATGATAAACAAACTGTTTACCGAGCACGTAAGATTCAAAAATTCTTGACTCAAAACCTGCATGTAGCTGAACAATTTACAGGTACTCCTGGGCAATACATCAAGGTTGATGATACTATTCAAGGTTGTAAAGGAATCATGGATGGTGAATATGACCACGTAGATGAAGATCTCTTCTATCTTGTGGGTAATATTGCTGAAGTGCTTGAAAGATTTGAACAAAAAAATAAATAAAATCTATGAATTCTTTCAAATTACAAATTCAAACACCGCTAAAATCAGTATTTGATGGAGAAGTGAATAAATTCTCTGTTCGATCTGATGGTGGTGCCCTACAGTTGCTTTCTAAGCATGCTGATTTGACCTCTAGTGTGAGCTTTTCTCCTACTGTGATAGAGTATGGAGATCAAACTGATGTCATTGTAATTCGAAACGCAGTAATATCTTTTGATAATAGAAGTAACTGTTTGAAGGTACTTGCCTTATATGCGGAGCATCAGAAGCACATCGATGCTTCTGAGTCTTCTTCTCAACTAGAGCAGGTTAGAGAGATGCTCCAAAATCCGGAGACTCTCAATAGCTATCAATTAAGATATCTAGAAAATCAAAAAATTGCTTTGGAAAAACAATTGCAAGACTAAAACCAAAAACCCACTTACTTGAAGTGGGCTTTTTTTTATTTCTTGATAGTCGGCTGAATTGGTTCCGGTTCTACCGGGAGCGGTTCTGATGGCTCCGGAATAATGACAGGTTCTGGAATAGTAATAGGCTCTAGCTCAACTGGTGCAGTCGGCTGAATCACAATGGGATCTGGTTCTGGTAGAGATTGAATAATAGGTGGTGCTACTTGAATATCTTGAATTACATCTGCTTGTACTGGTTCGACATTCATATAGTTGCTGTAGTAATAATATCCAGCATAACCCCCTCCCAATAATAGAATTAGGAATAATATGATTGGTACAATTGAGTTCTTATGCGCTGTATGATAATTGGTTTGGGTGTCTGGTTGGTAAAGCGAGTCGATTTGCTCTTCGACATGGCTTGTATCTTGTGTGGATTGGCTGTCTAGAGTCTTTGATTGGATCTCTGCTGGCTCTGTTTGCGTTGAAATATCATCGGTCTCAGAGATCTCCGGGGTATCGTTCTGTTGGACCTCTATATCTGGGATGTCTGTTTCTGTGGAGGCTTCTGCTTCGGGGTGTTGGGTATCTGATTGAGAGGCAGAACTAAGTGAGACTCCCCCGTCCTCTGACTGCTCTGAGCTTTGGATATCTTCGGTTGGCTCTGAATTGAGATGGGATTCTTGTGCTTCGTCGTCTGTCGGATCTGTCGCTTCTGGAGTGTCTTGAGATTCTTGAGATTCTTGAGTATCTGAAGGTTCCTGGAGCTGGGTGCTGTTAGAATCGGGAGTAGTGTCGGTGGTGGGGGTACTGTCTGATTGTTCTGATATAAGCTCGTCATCTGATGGTGGTTCGGAAAACTCTGATATTTGCTCGCTCTCTTGTGACGCCTCTGTGTTTTGTGATTCTGGAGAATCTGTATTTAAGTTGAGATCTTCAAAAGCCTGGTCTACTTGTTCGTTATTATAGCCATGCGATAAGAGGTAGGTCTTGATTTGGTCATGTGTGTGACCGGTCTCGAGAGCCTGATTGATCCATGCAATTAAATCTTGATTGGTCATAGGGGGATGTTTATAAATTTATCTTATTTTAATCTAATTTGGATTTCTTCACAATTTTATTTATGTTTTTGTTACCTGTGATGAGTATTGCGACAGGAATCAGACTAAGAATAAGAAATAATTGATTGATATTTAAAAAGTTCGCTGAGAAGGTTAAGCTGGTAGTTAGAAGAAAGACAAACAGATTGATCAGCAAATTGGTGATGGAATGAGTACTGACTCGAATTGTGCTATCGGCATTTTTATTGATTATCTCAGAAAGAATTGGGGCAGAAATGGCGAAGAAAAATCCAGATGTCAAGAAAATGAATATTGCTAAGTGACTCGTGAAAACAGTACTCAAGAGCACTGCAAAACTCAGGGTGATGATAGAAAAATTGAGGGTTTTGAAGCTAGTGAAACGCTTTGATAATCTGTGTGACAACCTGTAACCACTACTGTTTAAGAGATAAAATAGGGCTATAAAATATGCAATTTGGGAGATGTCTATATTTTTGAATTCAAAAAAGACCGAATTGAATTTATTTAAAATGGTAAAGATTGCTACGAGTAAACTATTAAAAATCAGAATGTACTTGAGCTTGGCGCTTTTGAGAAGATTTTCTTTGAGTGTTTTTAGATGTTTTTTGAGGTCGTGTGATTCGGTTTGGTGATAATGTGGCTCGACAAGAAGCATACTTATGTAAACTACCAAGCTTGACGGGATGAAGCTGGCCCAGATAGTAAATTCTACCGAAATAGTTGCAAGCAAACCTGCAACAAGGGCACTAATTGTCGCTCCGATAGTGTAGAGTGAGAAATAACGGCCAATTTCTCTTTGATAAATATTGTCTTGTTTGAGTTCGTGGCAGGTTTCGTAGATCAGGCTTTCATCGGTACCAGAGCGGAGACACTGAGCTGCTGCAGAGAGAATGGCAAATAAAATAAAAAATATGGTGTTGGATGCTAGTAGTAGTATAGCAAAGCTTATAATACGAATGAGAGCCGCTAGAATGAGAGTTTTGCGACGGCCAAAAATATCTGAAATAAAACCCGAAGGAAACTCAAATATCAATTTGCAAAATGTTTCTACAGTAAAAATCATGGCTACTAGGCTGAGACTCAAGAGTTTGTCTTGGAGGTATAGGGCCAGGTATGGTACAAAAAAGGTTAAGCCGTATAAAATGTTGATATACTTAAGATACTTGAGGTTGGTTTGCAATGTATGAGTAGGGGTTTTGAAAAAATTTCGCATTACTGGGTGATTTGTTTATGGATATTACTGAGTTCTTCCATACTGGGTGATTGGACTTTGAGAGTTTCGAAGCCAAATCCAGATTGGAATGGTACCAGATGAATGTGAACGTGAGGTACCTCTTCGCCAATGACCATCATGGCGACTTTTTGGCAGTCAACTTTAGATTCGAGTTTTTTAGCTACTTGCTTGGCAAACAAAAGTAATTCTGAATAGGATTGATCTTCTAAGTCAAAAATGTAATCCGAAATATTCTTTTTGGGTACGACTAGAGTATGTCCTTGGCTTAAGGGTCCTATTGTGAGAAAGGCAATATGGGTCTCGTTTTCATCAATAATAAAGCCTGGAAGCAGACGTTGGGATATTTTTTCGAATATAGATAATTCAGACATTTTGTGTTTGTTAGATTGCTTCTAGTTTAGCAAAATTTACTTATCTATAAAATCTAATATTTCTTGAAGATTAAAGGGTTGCTCGGTTGAAACTCTGAGGGTTGGCAATTGTGGAATAGGATCTTTTTTATGGGTGTGTAAGTAGTGCTCTAGAGTGACAATCTGTGAGTCTGCTTGTGTGTGGATGTTATGCCTTGTTTGCTCTGTGAGTCTGGCTTTGAACCTATCAAACGCGGTTTGATCGGAGCAGTACAAATAAATTTGTTTGATTTGTGGGTGAGTAATGTTTTGTAAGTCTTGGGTGGCAAACTCTGGGTGAAAATTGGCCTCGAAAAAAACTTGCTGCCCGGTGTTGAGTAAAACCTGGGCGAGTTTGAATCCGAATTGCATAGCTAATTTGCCAGCTATTTTGGATTTATTTGAGATTGAATCTGGGACTAGAGTGTCTAGGACTTGTTCTTTGAAAGCATCCTTGGAGAAAAATGTAGCCTCGGGATAACTACCCTGCAATTGCTTGAACAGGGTTGATTTTCCGACTCCGGGATTACCATTGATTAATATAAGTTTGGACATCTGCTTGGATCTATTTGCCGAATTTGCGCTGGGTAGAATTGAAGTACTCTATAGCATCTGCGAGATCTTGCTTGGAAAAAGCTGGCCAATGAACTTTTGGGAAATACATTTCAGCGTAAGCTAATTTCCAAAGTAAAAAATTGGAAATTCGTTGGTGACCGCCTGTACGAATGACAAGGTCTATGTCTGGTAGGTTGCCCGAATCCAAAAGTTTTGCGAAGGACTCCTCTGTGACTGATTGTGTGTCTGGAAGTTTTTTTATGGCTCTGATGATTTCGTCTCGGCCTCCGTAGTTCATACAGAGGTTGAGTATGAGGCCTGTGTGTTGTGAGGTTTGTTCTAATAAATTGTTCATACTCTGTTGGACGGAGTCTGGGAGTGCGCTGAGATCTCCAGAGATTTGGAGTTTGATATTGTTTTCTTGGAACAGATTTTTGTAATCAATCAGCTTTTCGAAAAGTGAAAATAAATGTTTGAGTTCGGCTTGTGAGCGGTTTTTTAGATTTTCTGTAGAAAGAACATACATTGATAAAACCTCAATATCATGCTCTATGACTGCTCTGACAATTGTTTGAATATTCTTGGCTCCTTGGGTGTGCCCCATTAATTCTGGCTTGCCTTGTTTACGAGCCCAGGTGCGATTGCCGTCTAGGATAATTGCTAAATGTTCGATATATTTCATTCGTAGGGGTTAAATTCTAGACTATCCAAGGGTGTCTGACTGCTATTTGTAGATCCGGTAATTATGGTGTCTGGATTTATTACTAACCTACCTACCTTCCCTTCTAGCTCTAGGGTACATGGTGCGTTGAACTGCATAACTAATGTCTCTAAAACAAGGCCTGTAGGTACTTTTAGATCTGTAGATGATGCCCATATCTTTCCCATCAACATAGCTTGGCATGTCTCGTGATCAATCTCTATCTGTATCTCATTGATATTTCTAATATCCTGTTCGAAAAAAGTAGAGACCTGTACATCTAAAAATTGGAGGTATGCTTGATAAGAACCCCCTATTATAAAATCTTGAAACTTACGTTTGGCACTATTATAATTTATGACTAACTCGTGATCAGGAGTGTGTGAAAAGGGTAAAATGGTCTCATATGCTTCTGCAGCCCCCAAAAACCCTAGTAAAAGTTCTGTGTAATGTAAATGTAAGACGGGCCCCAGTGAAATCATGTACTGTAGCTGTTGTTCACTCAGGAAAACTGTATCTATCGCCCAAGGATCCCGTCTTGGTGCTAATAGTTTTGAAATCAAAATCCTTTGGGCCGCCTGCAATAATTTACAATCTGGGTTGTCCCGGCCTAATTGGAGTAAACTAGCAATGTCATTGGGATCACCTTGCATTACCTCTAGCAAGGTTTTGGCGGATGTAGCCAAAGGTTTAGATGGACGCAAACTTAGTGTGTCATAACTCATATGTGTCTTTACTTAAAATACCTGTTAATTTAAGCATGTGCTTGGAAAGTTCGCAAGTTATTTTGTAATTTTGTAAATATTTACAAAACCTAGCAAGACAATAGGTGCCATCAAACAACATAAAATTAGATATGTCAGCGGTAGATATGATAAATTAAATATCATATCTATAGTTGTAACGACATACAAAATAAATCGTGGTTTGAAGCCAAACTCTAATTGAGAACTGAGAAGGTTAGAGATAAGAATGTTGTAGACTTCTATTAAATAAAAGACGACAAATAGAATCAGTAAAGTTGTAGACACGGATGAAAACAATCCAACAAAAATTGTGGTGGCTAACACCCCTAAATAATCTGTAAGAGAATCTGTTATAGCTCCATCGTTGCTGGCTTTGTTTTGAAAACGAGCCAATGGTCCGTCAATGGCATTAAGCAGGAAGTGTGCCCACAAGCACGCAAGGAATATATTTGCTGAGGAATGAATGTATGAAGCATAAAGCCCACCAATAATAACAGTTGATGACAGAGCAGCAATAAAGTTGGGGGGCACCCGTAATGCTGTCAGTAGAATCATAAATGGTTTGAATAAGAAGTCCTTGAGCTTATGATTCAGCTTGACCAAGGCTTCTTCGGCCTTGGTGTAAGTTTTGTAGTTGTTCATTATATAAAGGTTTATAGTCTAATTGCGGCTTGAGAATATACAAGGATGCTAACTCTGTAAGTGCTGTCATGCCATTGATTAATAGGTCTGGAATTTTTGGCATTTGAGATTTGATGAAGATCATTTCCCTTTCGACCTCACTGAGCAGCTTAGCAATGGCCTCCTGATTTGACTTAGCTTTAGCTGTCATCAACCTAAGGTGGGAGCCGATGTTCCAGGTGTGGTGGGCATCGGAGCCCCCAGTAAACAAATGTGTGTCAAGTAGATTGTGAGCAGTTTGGGTCTTTTTGAGGGAATCGATCAAAGGGTTGAAAATCTTCTTGATATTTATTTGCTGTAATGAATCAATTAAAGAGTTGAAGCAGGCATTATGCTTCTCGACTAGATCAATTTTGGGTAGGAGTTTTTTGAATTCATCTAAGCCAAGGTTTTTGATTATGCCCTGGCTGGATGCCAAAAAGGGGTGCGGAACGATGGCATTGAGGCGTGGGTCGTTGGCGACTTTTTCGAGTAAGTTTGTGATGGGCAGGCCCCAGGTCTTCATGATATCTTTCTGGGTGTAGACATATTCGCAAGCAGAAAAAACTATGACATCTATTCCCTCCCTGGTGACTGCTTCGACACCCGGAATTAGTAAGGTTTTGGAGTTGGATGGCTGATTTTGCTTAAGTTTTTGAAAGGCTTGATAAGGTTTTTTGAAAACATGCTCTGTGACAATCACAGCGTCAATTTTGTGCTGATTAAATTTTTCAAAGATTTTCTTGGATTTTTTCTGAATGCCTTTGTAATTCAAAAAGCTAAAGTTGGGATGAAAATGGCAGTCTATTCGCATAATAAAAGCTAATTTGAGTCTATTTTATACTATTTTTTTGATAATAAATAGGTTTTTAATTGATTATAATTACTGTTGTGCTGAGCCCAGAATTCAGCCTCCTGTTCAGAAGACAAATCTGAAACGGGATGGCCAAGACCATCTGGAATAAATAACTGCGAAATTGAGCTTTTCTTTTGTGCTGCAGTTGTGACCACCTCACCAGACACTCGAGAATAAAAGACAACTGGCGCTTGTTTTGGCTCTATGTAGACTAAACAATCTTCGGTATGGGCCCTGCGACTTCCTTTGTTTAGGAGCATAGCCAGAAAATCGTGATTGGTTAGATGCTTATTAGTCCATTTGACAAAGGGCCCTGGAAAACCACTAAGCCCATCAATAAAAAACCCTGAGTCTGTGAGGATCAATGGTTGCTTGAGAATTTGCAAAGCTTTTTGGGCAGAATCTACAGCTATCTCTTCAAGTGACATGGATTGAAGCTCGGGAATGTCCAAGTCTGCTGGACTCACAGTGAATTTATTTCCAAGGGCGGCCCGGGCGATGTCTACTTTTTGGGGGTTTCCAGTTATAAAATTTATTTTCATCATGCAATCTAAATTATTTAAGTATTTGATATATTTTTGCTTATATAAAATCGTAACAAATAAATAATAAATTTCAATATGTATAAGCCACCAAATATGTCAATATTTAACCCGGAGCAAGCACTACTTAACGGTTCTCGAAAAATATTTGGAGAATTTGGTGGTGTGAATAGCTGTATTCACCCCTCAAGCACATTTACGACTATGGACCCGGAAACTATGAGCCAAATGTTTCAGGGGGAGGTCGATGGGGACGGGTGTTACCTGTATGGAAGACACTTTCATCCAAATGCTTTGAATCTCGGCCTGCAAATGGCGGCTGTCGAGAATGTGGACATTGCCTACCCTGTTGCCTCTGGAATGGCGGCAATTACAAATGTTATTCGACAGATCGTCCAACCAGGAGGACATGTAATTGCTTCAAGCAATGTGTATGGTGGTACATATGCATTTTTGAAGAATCTCGCTCCAAACTCTGGAATTGAAGTCACCTTCTTAGAAAAGATGACTCCGGACTCTGTGCGGAATGCGATTCAAGAGAATACAGACCTGGTATTTTTTGAGATGCACTCCAACCCGACACTCCGTGTGACTGATGCACTTATGATTTCGCGAACTGTTGCAGAATATGAGATTGATATTGTGGTTGATAATACCTTTACTCCTCTGATTTATACGCCTGCCAATTTGGGGGCGACAGTTGTTGTGCATTCAGGTACTAAGTTTATAAATGGTATGAGTGATGGTATCTCGGGCCTCATATGTTGTGATCACCAGCTGCTACAGGACCTGATGGATTTGAATACTGGTGAATTAATGCTGAGTGGGCCTGTCTTAGATCCTCAAAGTTGCTGGCAACTACAGCAATATATGCAAACTCTGGCTCTGAGGGTACGTGAACATTCACTCAGAGCACTCAAGATAGCTGAGCATTTGGAGTCCCTGGGTAAATTTCAAGTGATTTATCCAGGGCTCGAGACTCATCCCGACCACGATTTAGCAAGTTTTCAGGCAAACCATGGATTTGGATTTGGTGGATTGATGGCCATTGACCTGGAAAACTACGATAATGCGCGTCGATTTGTCATGGACGTTCAGGCTATGGGCTGGGGACTCAATGCGGTGAGCCTTGGCTACTACCATAGCCTACTCAGTATATCTGGGAGCTCAACTTCCTCAGAAATAGACGCAGATATACAGGCTAAAAACGAGCTTTCAGCTGGCTTGGTGAGGGTCTCCGTTGGATTTTTGGGTGCTATTGAGAACCAGGTGGCAGCTTTTGAGGAAGCATTAACTAGCTTGTAACAAATGTTCCAGCTGGCTTGGCGATTGGTTAGTTTTATAAAGGTAAGCCCTGATGTTAAAGGTCTTGGCTATCTTTATATTCCTGTGAGAATCATCTATGAATAGGGTCTGAGTCGGGTCCAATTTTTCATTTGCCAAGAAAATTTGGAATAATTTATATTCCCGTTTTGTAGCCTGATAGTCACATGAGAAGTATATCGATTGGAAATTGAGGATGTTTGTGAGATGTTTTTGGATAACAGTTTTTTTGTCGATTGGGCAGTCTGATAGTATGAAGAAGTTATATCGATCAGAATGATTCTGAAGGTATTCAAATAGCTGTCGGTTGACTTGCACCTCCATCATGGCGTCTCTGAACTGAGATGCTAAAGCCTGTCCCAAAGCATCGGCCACCTGTGTCCAAAATGATTCGGGAGTGATTTTGCCTGCGGCATAGTCATTAATAATGGTATTATAAATATCAAAAGAAAATCTCAGCACATGCCAGGCCTCGGCAAACTTTGCCTTTATTAAGAGCTGAAGAAAGATTCCAATAAATCGTTTGCGTAAGGTCATGGGAGATACCAAATCCAATACGCCATGCCAATCTAGAACTATATTTTTGATCATATTTTTTTTTAATTATTGCAAATATACTTGATAAAGACTAGACTTTTTTTGTTAATTATATTTTATGATACCGGAACAATATATAGGTGCACTTAAAAATCTTTGTAAATACTTTCAAGAGCAAAATGAGAGTTTGAACTTAAGTGCCTTTAAGGATTTTGATTCTATATGGCAAAGAAATATTATGGATAGCCTATTATTGGATCAATATTTACCAACAGCATTTGAGAACTTGATTGATATTGGTACTGGAGGGGGATTCCCACTACTGCCACTGGCTATATGTCATCCTTCGCAGCGTTTTTTTGGGGTGGACTCAATTAATAAAAAGTTGGTCGCGATCGAAAATATTTGTGAACGAATGCAAATTGAGAATGTTGAGGTTCTGCATGCTAGAGTTGAACAACTCGCTTTTGATAAGGATTTCCGTGAAAAATTTGATGTGGTAACTTCTCGAGCCTTTGCCAAGCTACCAATAAACTTGGAGCTCTGTGTGGGCTTTATCAAAGTGGGTGGGGTCTTTGTAGCTATGCTGGGTCCGAGTAGCAAGCAGGAAGTGGAGACATATCGGGACTTGATTGCTGAGCTTGGTTGCTCAATTGAAAGATTTGAATGCCAAATGACGCAGAATGGTGAGCGGTGTTTTTTGGTTTTGAGAAAAAATAAACATTTGGATATCGCGTATCCGCGGCAGCCTAAGAAACTTAAAAAAGTTTTTCAAATTTAGCTTTGAATGATGTAATGCAAGACAGTGTCGACTTGCACTAACAGTTTATATAGCTGGCTTTCGCTAGGAGGGTTGAGGTGCCATTCGTTTAAAACCCCTATGAGCTCTAGGTAAAACTGAGGGGGGCTTAGTTTTGTATATTGATTACGGTTCAACGGATAGTAGCCGGTTTCTAAAAGGCATTTAGGGCGCAGAACCAAATCGTCAACCCTCTTGAGTATAGTGTGGACTTGGTTTCGGACCGAGTGGCTACTGTCTGCCAGCTCAAATAGTAGAGGCCGCAGGCTATCTTTGAGCTTAATAGCATTCGTTTTGATACCAGCCTTAATCTCGGCTGGATATGGGAATGCCCCCAAATCTATCTGTGAATATATCTGGCGTGTGAGAAAGAACTGTAAACGCTGGTCGGCTGGATATTGATGATATTCGTCTTGGGTAAGATATAGGAAGTTGTTTTGGCTGTTCTTCACTTTTAACTCGGTCAAGCTGCACAAAGCAGCCGGATCTAAATGATTTAGAATAATAATATAATCCAGATCCGAGCTGCTAACATGACCGTCCCCCCGCATGAGGGAGCCTTGCATGAGTAGGGCTAGTAAGTTATCTCCTATACTATCGAGTAAAGTCTTTTTGACTAACTGTCCATTTGCAATATGATCGATAGTCATTTGGTGATTCTGATAAAAAATTGAGGGTGCTGATAATGGCATGACTTGATCCTGTGGGAACTCTTTGAATTTTGGTCGGCGCTTGGGTCTTTGAAAAGAGCCCCGAGCATTGTGACTGCCAATAATCCTTTGGAGTGTGTAGTTACTGATAGACTCTATGTTCTTTTGGGAGGTAATTATGTTAACAGATCTATCTGCATAGGAAGCTTGCAAAGTCTCTGACTTGGGAATTTT
>CAYYFV010000014.1:0-11415 GCA_964471455.1 uncultured Candidatus Peribacteria bacterium
CAGAAATGAAAATATTTGTCGCTTGACCCTCGGCTGTTGAGGGCGTGGCCAAAATTAACTCAACCGATTGAGATTCGGTCAAAAACTCAATCCGATCAACAAGTTTGTCAATTCTCAAATGTTTGGGGGTAATACCATCCAGTGGCGACAATAGGCCATGCAAAACATGATAACCCCCATTAAAAACCCCAGATCTTTCAATAGCGATCAGGTCCAAAACTCCCTCTACAACACAAATTTTATGCGTTTCCCTTTTGCTAGAACTACAAATCTTACACCTCTTCGAGCTAGATATATTAAAGCAGCGCTCACAAAATACAGTATCAGTTCTCCCCTTTAGAATACTTTCTGCCAACTCCTGAGCAAAAGTCTCATCGTTCTTAAGTATATAAAAAGCTAATCTCTGGGCGGAGCGCCTACCCACAGACGGAAGTCGATTCAACATATCAATCATGTCACAGACCTGCTCCGGTAAAAAATTATCTAATTGCATACTTATTTTAATCAGTTTTTACTTTTTTGTCTTAGGATACATAGTTAATAACTTTGTACCACATGATCTCTAGCTTTCAAACATTTATTCAGTTTTTCGACAATCCGGTTCCAGTTAAAATTGAGATTTCCATAACTAGGGGACTTTTTTCTGTCCAGACAACATCGAATCTTGCGTCAATTAGAGCAAATTTATTTTTAAAGATTCCCGTCCTCTGTCGCAAGCTCAAGCTGCCTTACGCTCGGTCTAAAATAAGAATTTCCAGCAACATCCCAAAGTACATGAGCAATGAAGTAGACCTTAATCAGTTAGAGCTTCCAATAGCTATGGCGGTCTATATGTTAGCCTCATCCCAAGCTGTTCCAGACCGGCTACCATCTGGGAGCTTTAATTTTGACCTTACTACGCGTTATACACATCATATCCTTAATCAAGACTTGCAAGTCGTCTCACAGGAGTCCTCCAGTCAAGACTTCATGGCACTGATTAATCAGATAGTGCACACTCAAAACCAATCCGTAAGCAAAGTAAGTACACATACAGATAGCTCAAGTAGCATACCTACTGCCGCCGGGCTTTTGGTCTTATTAGCAAAATTAAAGATACCTATATTTAGTCTCGTCAATCATTCAGCAGTTGCCGAGCAGCTCAGCAATGACATCAAGCACATAGCCGGTAAATACACGCACAGGCCGGTCTTTATATTTAACCTTTACAAATTCCCAAATCAAACAGATTCAATTCTGAAGTTCCTCAAAACCATAAACACACAAAAAATCATCATTTGCATATTAGGGCTAGAGGTTATTACAGCCAGGAACCAATCTCGCCTAATCGAAATTACACAGCACAATCCAGCAAACGTTATGTTCTTTATTAAACCTTGCCGCTGCGGTAATTACCTGAGCAACAATCACAAATGTATATGCCACCCACTAATTCGAACCAAAATCCTAGACAGCTTATCGGGAGAGCTAATTGAGTTATTTCATTTTGCTATTTCACTCTACAGACCAAGTCAATATCACAAGCAAATACGCTCAGATTTTTTCTTTAATTCTCTAGAAGATAATAGCCAAGTTATTCTAGAACTCTTACAAAAACCATGTCACATACATCTCACTCAGTTAGATTCATATTTAAAAACATATTTACAGCTACTCGCCCAAAACTATTCGCTGAACAAATGTTTCATTACACAGTTAGCCTTGCTCACCAATCTTACAGCTTATATCCGAGGTTCTCGGACAGCTTTGTTTGGAGATCTAATCGACGTTTTTTCCCTACAATCTAATTATTTAAAATATGCCAAATCAGCCAAATTCTTACACTACCGGCCGTTTATACGAGCTGAAGGCCATCAAGCTGCTTCAAGCAAGAGGCTTCAAGATTCTCAAGCATAATTTTACGGGTACCTTTGCTCAAATCGATATAGTTGCATGCAAGCAAAACAAGCTCTTTCTCATTGAAGTCAAAAAAACCACCGCTCGCTACTTATCAAGCACCCTCCAGAACTTCCATACAAAGCAAAAGCCCAGGATAGTTGAGGAGGCTATTGCATTAGAATCAAAATACCTTCAAAATAAAAAGCATAGGGTGGAAATTATTCTAATTATATTTGCTAATAGGTGTGAGTCTCCTTTATTATTATATCAATCTAACCCCCAAGTTATATGAGTTTAAAAAACAGGCAAATTATCATTGTTGTTTTGTTTAGTTGTTTGTCTGTACTCACTTATATGGTAGGGCTCAAGATCGACTATGGCTCCATTAGTATATCGTCAAACACATCAAACTTTGAATATTCACTGGATGGGACACAACAAAACTGCCAGAAACCATCATGTACTCATTCCCTCAGACCCGGTAGCTACTCATTATCGGCTCGCAAAGAAGGATTCTTTGATATCCAAGATCAGGTTAAAGTGATTCAAGGCCAGGGACTTGATAAGCAACTAACTTTTGTTCCTAGGCCAGTCTTGCAAGAACTATCAGGAGCTTTGCAGCCAGAATTTACTATAGAAGGCGGCAGTCTGATATCCATTCAGCCAGAAACTTTAACGAAACACACAGTACTTACATTAGACCCTTCCAAAAAGGTAATCAGCGTTGATTACAAGCCCTCATTTAGTCAAGTCATTGTTCAATACGAGGACACCTCATATTTTTATGATTTAGCGACAAATAAGTCTTATCAGCTCAAATTCATTGATGATATCCAGCCCGAGTCAATCGCATTATTTGCTAGAGATACAGCCCTTATACGTAATAAGCAAATGCAGGTTTTCACACAGATACTTTCACCCGAAGTTATCCTTTTAGAGCAAGGCTCTCAATTTGTTTCTACAGATCATTATTTAGAAGTCGACGGTGGGTATCTGGCTGTGCTGCCATCAAGCAAGCAGCAGGCTGGCTCTTTCAGCTTTCAAGATTTGGCTAGTCAATCAGCCGAGCTTATAGATTCTGAGGGTCTAATTGAATCATTTAGGAATCAAGTCAAGTCCTTATTTTTCTTTTCAGAACAGACAAATAATTTATACGAAATTACTGTTTTAGACACTACCGATCCTGGTGAAGTTAGTCTTTCAAAATCAATTATAAACTCAAACTCAAGTCCAATTCTACAAGTACGCAATACCTTTTACCAAATACAGCTTTAGAACTTTATGATTTTTTAATATACTTACTTCCAGCTAAAAAAAATCATGACAAAAATCAAAGTTCCACCACACTCAATAGAGGCAGAGAAATCGACCTTGGGATCGGTTCTAATAGATCAGGATTCTCTTATAAAAGTAGTAGATATCGTCCAACCTCATGACTTTTATGTCCCGGCACATGAGACTATTTTTGCCGCAATCATGAGTCTTTTTACTAGAAGGGTTAATATTGATGTCATTACCGTTAGTGCTTATTTGCAAGACCATGGACAGATAGATGCAATTGGCGGGGTAGCATATCTGACAGAGCTCGTTGAAGAAGTACCAACCTCGTCGCATATTTTTCAGTACGCCCAAATTGTTCAGCAAAAATCCACACTACGCAAGTTGCTCAAGGCCGGCCAGTCCATTACCGCCCTGGGATTCAAGGAGGACTCTGAAATAGACTTGCTACTAGAAGATGCTGAAAAAAGCCTGTTTCAGGTCTCACAAACCTTTGTTAAAGATAAGTTCGTACACATTCAAGATGTTTTATCGCAAACATACGAAAAAATAGCGGACTTGCATGATGCAGATGCCAAAGAAAAGTTCGCAGGACTGCCATATGGCTTTCGAGATATAGATAAAATTACTACGGGGCTACACCCCTCAGACCTGGTCATATTAGCTGCCAGGCCCTCTATGGGGAAAACAGCTTTTGCACTCAATATAGCCCAAAACGTCGCCAAGGCTGGCAAGTCAGTCGCAATCATCTCTCTAGAAATGTCAAAAAACCAATTAGTAGAGCGTTTGTTTTGTTCTTTGCTAGAGGTGGATAACTGGAAAATCAAGACTGGTAAGCTCCAAGAAAAAGACTTTGCTCGAATCGGACCCATCATGGATCAGCTCAACTCACTCAATATTTTTATAGATGATAGTCTCGGCAGCTCTGTCACAGAGTTGCGAGCCAAGACAAGACGTCTACAAATGGAGCATGGCTTAGACCTTCTCATAATCGACTACCTTCAGCTTATGTCATCTGGCAAAAGTGGATTTAGCACCAACCGTGTCCAAGAGATCTCAGATATATCTCGCTCTCTCAAGGCTTTAGCCCGTGAGCTAAACATTCCAATCATAGCATTATCACAGTTATCTCGTGCTGTGGAAATGAGGCCAAGTAAGGAGCCAGTCCTTTCAGACTTGAGAGACTCTGGAGCAATCGAACAAGATGCCGATCTGGTATTTATGTTATATAGACATGACTACTATTATGACGACGATACAGATAAAAAAGGTATCTTGGATATCTTAATACGAAAACATCGTAATGGCTCCCTAGGTCAGATTGAGCTAAAATTCGACAAAGCCAAGCAAAAATTCTATGACATAGATCGTAACGCTCAGGCCCCGCCAGGAGTGGATCGTGATCATGGGGGGCTCTCACCTATTCATGCTCAACAACCGGTTGCACCCGAGCATAACTCTATGCCAGAGTTCTAGCATCCATCATGATTCCAAAAAAGTTTTGCACGAACTTTAAACAGTTGCTGTGTATAAACAAAAAAACCTCACTAAGAGTGGTGGGCAGGGAGGGACTCGAACCCCCGAAGGCGTAAGCCAGCAGATTTACAGTCTGCCCCGTTTGACCACTTCGGTACCTACCCAAATTTGCAATAACAAGAGAAAGATGGAGCCACCTGTCGGATTCGAACCGACGACCGACCGCTTACAAGGCGGTTGCTCTACCAGCTGAGCTAAGGTGGCCTGTCTTTTAAAGATCTTCCATTGCGTAATTCAATATAGTCAAAGAAATTTTAAAAGTCAAAATAATTTTCTTATTTCAACTCAAAAGTTGCGCTTACATCCATCGAAACAACTTGAGTACCTGGATTGATATCCACGCTTTCTACTGAGCTAACTTCGGAATCAAACGCCATCGCCCGGTGGGCAGACATATAGACGGGCGGACTATCAAAATTATGTTCAGAGTATTCCTTCATTTTACCAAGCTTCACAGAGTAAAGATTCGCAATTGACTCCGCCTTCTTTTTAAGCTTGCCACTGGCCATCACTCTTAATCGCTCGTTAAAAACATCCTCATCTTCAAAAGCATAACTTAGGCTACCTACATCATTAGCACCCAGCTCAACCGCCTGAGCAATAATACCAGATATGCCAATAGATGAACTGGTCTCAGGACCAATTTTGACTTTAAAACTTACATATCCCCTGAACATATCATCCGATCGGTCTACATCACCGGATATGTATTCTTTGCGCACAGAGACATTGTCCAGTGTAAATTCACTTCGATCCACATTATAACTTTCAAGCGTGTCAGTAAAGAGATTGGCAAAGTTTGCAGCTTGATTATAAACCTGCTTTTGATTAGTCGATACTTCAGATCTGAACCCGATTCGAACCAGTGCAACATCAGGCACTCTTTCCAGTTGAACATTAGCCGACACCGACAAATAGCCAGGTTCTTCTTGGATAAGGCCACAATAAATAGATGCAGACAACACAAGTCCGACAAATATACTAGCCATCAACCTACGCATCTCGAGAGCTGTCTGCTCCGTCCATTCAGTGCCATAAAAAAACTTGCTAATATCAAACATAATAAAAGGGTTATTTACTATATTTAAATCTAATCTGGATCTTTAAACAAGCTAAATTAAGACCTGAGTAATAGAATTTTATTGGTTGTCAGATTAGACTTACAGCAAAAGATCATATCCATATCCATTAGATCTATTTTACGCATCCAGTTCAAGTTCAGTGTTGATGTAGTCGAGAGCTCATATTTTAGCCCCTTAGGCCGGTTCTTCATTTTGTCTAAAAGTACATCTTTTACAAAGCCACCTCCCTTAATATTTGAAATATGCAAGCCTGGCAATATATTTGCCAGCAAAGCTGTTCCCCGAATCCGTTCGGATTGGAACGCCTGCTCCAAAATACGATCTAAATTAATCAAAACGCCATCAAACCTTGTATCAACAGATTTAAAGTCCATAAAACCAAAACTATTCATGACACAGATCAGCTTCAGCTTTTTTAGCTCCCGGAGGTGGGCTGGTTTAATCGATTTGCCAATCCAGTCCAGAATAGTCTTGTAACCGAGACTATCTAGTGGGGCGTCCAATACCAAACTGATTTTCGAGCAGGCATTGTTATTAATACTAGCCTCCAGTAGGGCTGTAATTTGCTTAAGAACCAGCTCGGGATTCTCCACAAGTTGTTTTTGAGAGCTCAGAAACCGCAACTTGCAGTTGGGGTTCTGATTTATCAAAAAGCTTAACTCCGATCTAATAATAGCTATTTCTTCAGAGTTAGTTACATCTGCAAAGCACATTTGCACACTGTCTGAGCCAAAAGTACTTGCAAGTGTAATATCCTTACGAGTTTTGCAAGAGAGTCCAAACTTCAGAGTAAGCAGCGCATTTATTTCTGAGTTAAATGCTGCTAATTCCTTCTCTGGCTTAACCTCTGTCAGACCCAAGGCCCCAGCATACATCTTTTCCGAGTTATGAGCCAAAGTTACCTCGGCACCATTGCGAATTGTGATACCGGTTTTGGTCTTGATAACACCGTCTTTAATAAACATTTTATCACTAGCAAATACAGGGATCATTCGTTTCTTGGCCTCGGCAATCGTTTTAAAGCAATAGTGCTTATTCAAAATCACAAGAGCCTTGGTATCATTCAATTCATGTTCTAGGTTGTTTTTATCTTGATCAATCACCAAGATTTTATTGTCCAGTTTCAAAGATGCATCCGTTGACAACTCTCCAATCACCGAGCGGCCACTCATAGGCTCGATCGAACAAATTTCGACGCTCTGAGTCGAACTCTCTACCTCCGGCGTAAAATAATTTGCCAAATTAGTTAAGACAATATTCTCAGCTGTGTGCTTCAAATCCTTCTTAAAACTAGAGGCTAGATCTAGGGCAATTTTCAACTCAGCCATAGGAGTTTTTTTCAGTGGTTTAACCTGGTTCACAAAAAGAGTATTATCTTCCATAATCAGGTTCAACTCTAGCCCATCGCAAAAGTAGGTCTCTAAAACAGAAATCATCTCCATCACAGCACTTTGCTGGGCCCCATCAATAAACTTAGATACCTTAGTGTATTCAGATTTAAACGGTAGCTTAGAGTATCTCTGCCAGTTTCGAAATCCAGTAATTGTTATCTTTTTCTCACCATTATCTGGGTCTCGTGTTAGTATCTTAATATCAGCTGAGTCTTCACCCAAATTTGAGAATTTCTGCTCCCTGACAATTAGGGACAATCCCAGCTCAGTATCTATTTCCACCGATCGCCTATAGTCAACCAGTGATTCTTTTTGCCAAAGTGACATCTGCTTCAGAATAACCATTTCAAGCTGATCCAAAGTGTTGTTAGGGAATTCAATATTTTTAACCTGAACTGGAAAATTTTTTAAAATAGAACACAACTCCAAAATATCTTTGAGCTCTAAATCAATTAGTTGGTTGACTCTTTTTAGAGACATAAATCTTTGCACTTGCTGGTCAATTAGTGGAAACTCAACATCTAGAATTGTTTCAGAAAACTCCGTCACAAATCTTAAATAGGTTAAATAGGCAAATTTTGGCCTGTGGTAGCTGACCGCTAACCCCTCAACAGTCTCATCATTCAAACCAATATTGATAATTGGCGGTATTCCATCATTCAAGTTATCAAAGTGGGAAGGATAAACGCTTAAAATCAAGGGGTTCTTGGGAGAATCTATGCTTTTACCGGTGTTTCGCTCAAGTAAGACCAGCTGCTTGAGAAGCTGACTTTTAAGCTTTGCATTCTGAATTTCATGTAAGAAATTTTTTGTAAACAAGCTAGATAAAATAAAACCAGGGGCAGATGGTAGCTCTAAATTTTTTAGTTGTCCAATACGCCAAGCACTCGATCCTATGTGCTTCACAAGATCCTGTTTTACTTCCTCAAACCAATAGACGGGTCGCATAAATATAAATGGTTAATGTCCTCGAACTTCCCAAATATTTTGTAGTCTTTTGAGAGCTTTTATATAGGAGGCTACACGATAGCTACACTCATATTTGTTTTTATAACTCAAGGTGTCTTTATATGCTTTTGTCATGCGCTTGTCTAGAGAATTTAAGACTTCAGCTTGTGATAAATAGTGATCGTTTTGATTCTGCACCCACTCTAAATAGCTTACAGTAACACCTCCGGCGTTCATCAAAACATCTGGTAATACGTCAACATTATTTTCCTCCAAGATTCTATCTGCCTCGGGAGTCACCGGTCCATTGGCCAATTCAACCACGACCTTAGTCCGGATGCTTTTTGCATTATCAGTTCGAATTTGATTTTCCAGGGCAGATAAAAACAGAATATCACATTCTTTTTCAAGTAACTCTGAGTTTGATAGCACCTCAAATTCGTCAAGATTCAGGCCTTCGACATTTATCTTTTGTTCAATACAGTGCTTCACAGAGCCATGATCCACCTTGCAATTCAGTACTCTATCAACTTCGAATCCCTGGGAGTTATAAATAGCACCACTCGAGTCCGCAAGACCAACAACAATCATACCCATTTTCTCAGCAATTTTAGCTGCATGAGAGCCAACATTCCCGGCACCTTGGATGATAACTCTTAAGCCCTTTGGGGTGATATTTTTACTTTCTAAATATGCACGGGTCGCATACATACCTCCTGCAGATGTAGCCTCCTCCCTACCTTGACTACCACCAAAGCACACAGGCTTGCCAGTAAAAACACCTTTATTTTTTGTATTTGTTACCTTTAGATATTCATCTGTAGCCCAAGCCATAATCCGACTATTTGTGTACATATCTGGAGCTGGGATATCCAAGTTTGGGCCGATGTTATTTTTCAACACTCGCACATACTTGCGAGTCAGTCGCTCTAGCTCCCCACTACTCATCTTTTTTGTATCTACAAGCACAGCACCTTTTCCCCCACCCAGAGGTAGATCTAGAACCGCACATTTAATTGTCATCCAGGTTGCCAAAGCAGATACCTCATCCAGGTTTGCATTTTGATGATATCGGATCCCACCCTTAAATGGACCAGCCAAGTTATTATGTTGAACTCGAATGCCCCGAAAACACTTCAGAGAGCCATCATCCATCTTAATAGGGAGGGTGACAACATGAGAGTGTTGAGGTTGCATAAATTCCGTTAAAAAGTCTTTATTGAGATTGGAAACGCTAGCTGCATCTTGAATGATTTGCAGCGCATTCTCATGAAGTTTGGACATAAAAAAACCTTAGATTCCATTTAATTCTAACCTGAAATCTAAGGTGGTCAAATATCTTAAGTTGACTAAATACTACCAGAATTTATACCATTTCTTTTTAGAAAGAGTTTCAACTTTTAATTTGTTCTCAAGAGAGATGACTTTGTTTTGAAAAGTTTCAATGAGTTTGAAAAGGTTTTCCTTCTCTTTACCATGTTGGTCGACAATTTTTTGAATAGTACAGTTAAATTCATTAACAGTATCATATTCAACAACTGCGCTGCTGTTTTTAACAACAACTGCAGATTCTTGGCTGACAGCCTCGGTTTCGACAGGTTCAGCCGCTGTTGCTGTTGGTTCAATTGTGCGAGCAGTTTGAGACCTATTTAGGTTATATAGATCACAAAAGCTTTGCTCATCGATAAGGTAGTTGAATCCTTGTGGTGTACGGTCCTTTTTAAACTTCACTTTCTTAGCCTTAATTAACCGTCTAATGGTCTGGATAGATTTTCCACTCAAATCAGCTGCCTCTTTTATGCTCAAGTATGATGCACTAGACATAAGCTTAGGGAGTTAGATTGACTACCCAAATTTTACTCTATTGATTTTGACTAATCAACACTAAGCTTGTGAATGTGCATTGCAGTAATTTTTAGCTATGGTTTAACTTAGAATAAAACAAGGTCATTCTGTAAACGTTAATTAAGCTAACTGTTTGGGAGTTATAAAAATATCAAGTAAAATTAATCATATAATTATAAATATGAACATTCTACTTTCCTGGGATTTATTTATATCTTCGATATTTATAATCATTTTATCCTACAGTTTGATCATAGGTCTGAACGGAACTCTCAAATCAATCATATCTACTTACCTGGGAATTTTATGCGCCGATGGACTCACAAACATTCTTGCGGAGTACGTATTTAGCTCTGATAAGGTGGTCAAGGGCCTGACTCTTTTTGAATTCACCTCTACTGAGCAAGATCTAATCGCAGTCAAGGTTATTATATTTCTATCGGTTATAGTAGCACTGACTGTCCGCGGTGTCTTTAATGTAGAATTAAGCCATATGCACTCCAAAACTGTCTCATTCTTACTCAATTTGATCTTTGGCTTTTTTAGCGCTGGATTAATTGTCGCAACCCTTCTCATATACATTTCTGGCGCCTCTTTGTTAACTGGAGATGTATTGCAAAGCAATATAATTGAACTGTATACAAGTTCTTTCTATATTCGTAACATGATCGACTATTACAACTTTTGGTTTTCTATTCCAGTTTTAATATTTATATTCTGGTCTTTAGTGACTCCTGCAGACAATATTTCACCCCCACATAACGAGGTTGAATTCTAAAAAAAGCTTGATTTTTTATGAATTAATATGTAAATTGCTGTGTGGGTTGATAGCTCAGTTGGTAGAGCAACGGCCTTTTAAGCCGCTGGTCCTGGGTTCGAGTCCCAGTCGACCCACCATCAAAAACAAAAAAACCTCTTATACAAGAGGTCTTTTTTGAATATCATTTCCGTTAACTATTGAGTGATTACACCACCGCCCACACTGGACGTTGTGGCCTGAAGCACAGTATTTACAATAGCAAAAGAAGCCAAAATTATAATAATACCAATAATTGAGTTGGTAATAATTTTTTTAGCATTTTCTGGTCCGTCATCAGAAGTCCCAGATGTGATATATAGGAAACCTGCATAAATGATAAACATTACACAGATAAACCCAAGAAACAGGAGGATAAAGTTCACGATTGTAAGTACAAAGCTTTTCAAGTCGCTTTCACCACCTGTTTGTGCAGCAATTAGAGACGGTTGGTCTCCAGTGTTGATTAGTTGTGCCATAGAGACAGGCGCAAAGCTAAACAAACCAAGTAATACCGCACTGATCAAAAGAGATACGAGACCTCTTCTAACTACAGATTTAGATACCATGGATCTTTAGGTTAGTAATATTTTTTATTTTTATTATATTTCCGATATCTACACAACTTTTTCTTTTGGAGATGGTAGATCTCTTTGAATAA
>CAYYFV010000015.1:0-11055 GCA_964471455.1 uncultured Candidatus Peribacteria bacterium
ATATGCCTATCCACAAAATCCAAAAAAGAACCGGTCAAATCGTAGATTTTGATCTAAACAGAATCACCCAAGCAATCCTCAAGGCTATCGATTCTACCCCAGAATTTGAACTAAATGATTCAAATTTTCTTGAGTCACTTTCTCAACAAATTGAGACAGAGCTCAGGTCCCATTTCTTCGATTCAGACAAAGTTCCCACAGTGGAAGATGTCCAAAACCTAGTTGAAGAAAAGTTGGTCGAGGCCAAGTGCTTCGATGTTGCCAAAAGTTTTATTATGTACAGAGCTCAAAGAACAAAAATCAGGGCCCGCAAACGCATATTTGAACTTGAACAACTTGATCAAAATAAGATCAGAGTCAAAAAGCAAAATGGCGATGTGGTCGCTTATGATGAGTCTAAACTCAAAGACACATGGGCCCTGGCAGCTCAGGGCTTACAAGACAAGTGTCGTTTCGAAGACTTGATGAATATTTTTAATATTACCTTGATTGATGGTCTCGATACAGAACAGATGCTTACAAATCTAAGAAAAGCTGCCATCGATTCAATTTCGGTTGAAAATGCGGACTGGCAATTGGTAGCTGGGCGCCTCTTCACAATGGAATTCTACAAGAAAGCCATGCGGTCAAGATCTATCAATCTCGACCAAATCTACACTCCCGAGGCATGGATCGCACACTTCGATGATTATTTAGAAAAAGGTTACTACTCAACAAAATTCCTAGAAAACTATAGCCGTGAAGAAATTATGAATGCAGCAGAGTGGATCGACAAAAAGCGCGATTTTGAATACGGATATTCAACAACTCTAGCCTTCAACAAAAGATATCTTCTCAACAGAAATGGAGCTTTTCACGAACTACCACAAGAAATGTATTTAGCTGTGGCGTTATTCTTAGCAATTCCAGAGAAGCAGGAAGACAGATTGGCAGTTGCCAAAAAGATTTATGAAGTCACATCAACTCAAAAACTCAGTCTTCCAACCCCAACCTTGCTAAATGCTCGGACTAATTTTCACCAGCTATCCAGTTGTTTTAAATTAAACATTGAAGACGATCTCAGATCTATTTATCACAATGTCGAAAACATGGCCCAAATCTCTAAATTTGGAGGTGGGGTCGGTGTCTACATGGGACATATTAGATCCAAGGGATCTAGCATTCGAGGTGTCGAAAATGCCTCCGGTGGGATTATTCCTTGGATCCGGGTCATCAACGACACAGCCTGTGCAGTTAACCAGTTGGGAGCCAGACTCGGAGCAATCTCTCCAACAATCGATGTTTGGCATAGAGATGTACATGACTTTTTGGAAATGCAAACCGAAACGGGGGATATCAGGTCCAAAGCCTTTGATGTTTTTCCAGCAATTTCTGTCCCAGACCTATTTATGCAAAGAGTTGCTAACAACGAGAACTGGACTCTCTTCGATCCGCATGAAATAGCATCTGTGACTGGACAAAGACTTGAAAATCTTTTCGACACTCAGTTCGAAGCATTTTACACGGCCTGCGAGCAAAACGATGCTATCAAACTCAAAACTTCAATCTCCGCCAAGGAGCTCATGAAATCATTCCTCAAAACCGCAGTCGAAACCGGCATGCCTTATGTTTTTTACCGAGATACTGTCAACAGGCTCAACCCAAATAAACATGCCGGTAACATTTACTCAACTCAGTTATGTACAGAAATTTGCCAAAATACTGCCCCATCAACCTTTGAATCAGAAATACAAGAGGGAGACTCAATCTCAATCAAATACAAAACTGGAGACTCAGTTGTATGTAATTTAGCATCGATCAATGTAGCCAAGGTCAACACTCAGGAAGAAATAGATAACGTAATGCCTATTTCTATGAGAATTTTAGATAACGTTATTTCACTCAATTATTATCCAATTGAAGAATCAAGAATTACTTCTCAAAAATACAGATCAGTCGGAGTTGGGTTTCTTGGCTTGGCAGAATACTTAGCTTGCAACAAGATGGCTTATGACAGTCAGCAAGCTCGAGAGCACGTCGATCAATTATTTGAGAGATATGCATATGCGGGTCTCAAAGCATCCAACGAACTGGCCAAAGAAAGAGGTTCCTACGAATTATTTGAAGGTTCAGAATGGCAAAAGGGCAAGCTCTTTGGACGTGGACAAGAGTGGTTTGCTAAAAATGCCCAAACCGGACTCGACTGGAGTGCATTAATTGCAGATATTCAAGAACATGGAACAAGGTTTGCATACCACTTCGCCCCAGCCCCAAACACTTCCACTTCTGGAGTAGTGGGAACTACTGCCGGCTTGCTTCCAATTTACAAAAAATTCTTTGTCGAAACCAATGTGATCGCCCCGACAGTCACAGTTGCGCCCAAGCTCAGTCAGGAAAACTTCTGGTACTACAAAGAATACAAAAATATGAAAATGCCCGAGGTCATTAAGATGATCTCGACTATTTACAAATGGATCGATCAATCAATCTCATTCGAATGGATGATGGACCCATCACAAACCTCTCCAGCAGAACTATTTCAATGGTACTTCCAAGCCTGGGAGTCTGGAGTCAAAACAGTTTACTACCTACGGTCTTTGTCTGGAGAAATCAAAGAGGATTGTGTAGGTTGTTCAGGCTAACACACCCACTTAACGATCAATTATGAGTATTAAAAAAAACAAATTATTCAATCCCCAAGCCGATGATTCGATTTCTAAGCGAACTATTATCAAGGGTGAATCAACTGGCCTCTTCAATTTAGGAGAGGTCAAATACCCTTGGACCAAACAAATGTACCAAATTATGGTCGGGAACTTCTGGGTTCCAGAAAAAGTTTCTGGTCTTGGAGACGACGCCATTCAATACGCCAAACTCACAGACGACGAGCGCCGCGCTTACAAAGGAATTATTTCCTTCCTTACATTTCTAGACAGTATCCAAACCGTAAATCTACCAAATCTTTCTGATTTCGTAACCTCCTCCGATGTCAATCTTCTACTTTCGATTCAATCTTTTCAAGAAGCAATTCATTCTCAATCCTATACTACAATTCTTGAAACAGTTGTCGACGCCAAAGAAAGAAATGATATATATTACTACTGGAGAGACGACGAAGTACTACTCAAGAGAAACCAGTATATTGGAGATATCTACCAAAGATTCTTAGATGACCCATCTGACGAAAACTTCTTTGCAGCTCTAGTAGGAAACTTCTTACTTGAAGGGCTCTACTTCTACAATGGCTTCGCTTTCTTTGATACTCTTGCCTACAACACCAAGATGATCGCAACTTCTCGAATGATCAACTACATTCGCCGTGACGAATTAACACACGTGGCTCTATTTGCCAATATAATCAAAGAAATCAAAAAAGAGTTCCCAGAGATGTATTCCGAAGAAGTCATTCGTGACATGGCCTCTAAGGCCGTCGAGCAGGAGATTGAATGGTCTCACCACATCCTGGGTAACGCAGTCGCTGGAATCACAAAGGACTCCACAGAGCAATATACCAAATATCTTGCCAACATCAGACTCGGGATGCTCGGTCTAACTCCATTATACCCAAGTATCACCAACAACCCCTACCGCCACCTTCAAGCTATGCAAGACAACAATTCCGAAAAAACTAATTTCTTCGAATCAACAGTGGTCAACTATACGCAAGCAAGTTCTCTCAAAGGCAGCTGGGACTTCTAAATCAATTGCTTCTTGCAAAATCAACCCCACACCCACCTTTTTATACGGTGGGTTTTTATTATCTCTGTGACTGCTTGTATACTTGTATATAGTATGTATAATTTAAAAAATATAACAAACAAATGAATGATGATCGAAGCATTCTACAGAACATCAGTCAAAGCCCTCATTAAAAACCAGGAGGGGCACCTACTTCTTGCCAAAGAAGAAACCGGCAAATGGGAGCTGCTTGGCGGAGGCTTAGATCACGGCGAAACCCCTCAAGAGGGATTAAAAAGAGAAGTCTTCGAGGAAACCGGACTCAAAGTTCATAGTGTAGCACTGCAACCAAGTTTTTATCTCACCTTCTCCGTCACTAAAAGAAGGTATTACGCAGCCAATGTCTTGTTCGCAGCCCAGCTAGATAACTTAGATTTCACACCGAGTGACGAATGCATAGATCTACAATATTTTTCTCCCGAAGAAATTCTTCAAAGAGACGACATGTACCAAAATGTCCAAATGCTTGCAAAATTAATCATCGAATCTTAATCATTATGGCGCACAACAACCACATATCCTGCTACAAGACTTGGATGTCAACTCTAGCCAAAAGGCACACTGCCTCCGGAGCCTTTATTTTCAGCGCGCAAAACCAACTGCTCATTCTCAAGCCCAGCTATAAAGACGGCTGGAATTTACCAGGGGGAGTCAGCGACCAATTCGAATCCCCCTATCAAACTGTGATTCGCGAATGCAAAGAGGAAACCAATCTCGATATTCACATCAAAGACTTGGTTTTAATTGACTACTCACGTAAAATTATAGACGATTATGAGCACGACTACATAGAGTTTTATTTTACAGCCACCGTTAAAAACCTATCAGAAATACAAATAGACAAAGAAGAAATCATTGATTACAAATTCGTAGACATTACTGAATCCCAAAATTATCTGACTCAAAACTACCACACTCGCCTAACAGCATTTCTAAATGCCAAAAGCCTTCCAGTCATGTTTGAAAACTGCCAACCTCTTAAATCTAACAGCCAACTCCCCTAATTACGATTCGCTATTGCCTAAAAAATCTAAATATTTACTAAAACCGGGCAGGTTAGCATAAAGCTGAGTTGCTTTTGTTGCTGTAGCTCTATTTCTTAAGGGTAAGTTCTTGCCATTTTTATCTGAGGCTTCATAATGAGCTCCATTTCCTGGTCCAAATCCAGAGCTATATCCAAATTCTGCAATTTCTTGGCCTTGCTTTACTTTATCACCTACAGATACTTTTGCCTGAAGATGACGAATTATATGTATATTTCCACGATCATCTTTAATTTTTATACTAGAAGATCTAGGAATACTTTCTCTATGAGTATTCAAGTACTCTGTAAAATTTGCTTCTGTTATCTTCATAAAATCTTCAGCTACCCTCAGTGTCTTTTGAGCCACCTTCCGTATCTTTGTATTGTCTGTGAATCCATTGGCTGAAATAAGTTTGAGTATCTCGGCCTCATCTAACTCCTGGTTTTGAGCCTTACAAGAATTGATATATGCCACTACTTTGTAGTTAAAATCATAAGGACAATCTTTAACTTCCATCACAGTGCCTGCAACAGGCGATCCCAAAGCATCATTTGCTTTCATAGCAAATTCGACAGCAAACTTACTTGCATGCAACATGTGTGCAAGAAACCCTGTGGGCTGCATTGCCTTAATGCCAGATATGGCCACATCAGCAGCCTCATTAATAAGATATGAAGAAAACAAATTAGATAACATTTCTCGATCACCTTGTTCTAAAAACTCTTTAAAGTTTTTAGCTACATCTGGATTCCCATAAACACACACCGCATTTAAATACAGTTGGCATGTCTCTGGATTAGGCTCAACACTTGCCAAATACTTAATCAAATCTCCAAGATACTTATCACATAGTTTGCTATCTTCTTTTAAAATTATTACTTTTTGCAAAAAACTTACAAACATATAAAGGTCTCTGTCTGATTGAGTTTTGGGATCAAAGTTTTCCAAAAAACCTAAGCACTTTTTTAAATCCGTGTCATTAATTGTCTCAAACATTTTATCTAGCTGATCTAGTTGTAAGTGTTGACAAATTTTACTTTCGATCAATTCTCTATCAGAACCCTTTTCCAAGATATCTTTGTGAGAATCTAAAGACTGGGCCTTGGGTGATTCGATAGCTGTTCCTGTTGGTAGTTTGTTGAAATCCATGATTCTAAATTAGATCATAATATTTTAACACAAACCCTATCTCCAGTCAATTCTGCAATATGTTTTTGTAACACAAAGTGGCGGAGAGACAGGGATTCGAACCCTGGAGACGGTTGCCCGCCTAACGGTTTTCAAGACCGTCGCATTCGACCACTCTGCCATCTCTCCATACTTTATGTACAGCCAATATATTAAATCCACAGCCAAAAGTCCAGCCTTTTTTAAATATATTTAACAAAAATTTTACATCTAGTTTACTTTCTCTTGCTTTAATAAAGATGCTTTAACAGCCTATATATGCACAAAATAATTTTAATTTCGGATCACCCAGAGTTCTCTGAGTCACTTACAGATATCAATATTATACACGCTACATCCCTCGTACATTTAGATAAGATAGTTGCCAAGCATAGTGTGGAGTCGCTTGTCATGTATCAGTCTAAACAAACAGATTATAAGACCCTATCAAAGATCAGGCTTATCAAAAATCTGCATCCCCAACTCAAGGTCATTTATGTTTTGTCGCAGCACAGCCCTTCACTCAAGACCTTGTTTGCCCTTGGGATAGATGTACCCTTGAGAGAAGAGTTGGGCTTTCAGAAGTTATCTGAGATAGTGCAAGAGTTTCTTGGTATTCAGGGTTATCAAAGTATAGAGCCCGCACAAAAAATTCTTTCATATGCCGACCTCACACTCAACCCAAATACTCGAGAGGTGTACCGTAATATGAAAAAAATAAAGCTCAGGCGCAAAGAGTTTGAGTTACTAGAGTACCTACTATTTAACCAGGGGATAGTCGTGTCTAAGTCCCAAATGCTCGAGCAAATCTGGGGTTATAGCATCGAAATAGATTCCAAGACAGTAGATGTCCATATCAGCACGTTACGCGCCAAGCTAGATAAGGATTTTAAACACAAGCTTATACATACAGTATATGGAGCGGGCTACAAATTAGAACTTATTGACCAGTAATTTTGTTTTGTAAAAGCTCTCGAGCCTTTTCTAATTGCGAATCAACAGACTTGGCCAGATCTTCCTCAGTAATATCTACAATAAAATCTGGACTGATCCCCCCCTCATTTATATCTTGTCCTTTTCCAGTCAACCATTTTGCAATTGTAATTCGTAATGTTGAACCATCTCTAAATGGAATCACATCCTGAATAGTACCTTTTCCATAAGACTTTTGTCCAACAACAATCGCCCGGCCAAAATCCTGCAGGGTGCCTGCTACAATTTCAGATGCACTCGCAGAAGCTTGATTAATCAAGACGGCAACTGGTAGGCCGTTCAATCTAGATGGGCCATTCGTATTCAGTACACGGGAATTTTGTAGATCTTTACCTTGCATCTGCACAGCCGGTAGATTGGCATCTAAGAATTCGCCTAAAATATGTACAGCCGAATCCAAATAACCACCACCATTGAAGCGCAGATCCAAAATAATACCTTTCGAATCACCCAGCAAAGCTTGAGTCGCGGCAGTTTGAAATTCTTTCAAGGTATCATCCGAGAATTGATTGATAGAAATATAAAATAAGTCATCTTGCTGTTCGTAGGTAACGCTATCCAAGGTGATTTTATCCCGAATAATATCGACCTCGAAAGATTCTTCAGTAGATTCCCGAATGATACTGAGTGTAACTTTTGTACCCTTGGGACCGCGTATTTGTTTGACGACCTCTAGTAAACTTTGGTCGGAGATATCATTCCCGTCTACAGCCACAATCAGATCCCCAGTTTGCAAGCCCGCAGCCTCTGCTGGGCTAGACTTTAGAGGGGTTTCTATGACTACACGTTCGGTTTCCATGCCTAGTACCGCACCGATACCTTCCAGTTCACTATCTAGGTCCGACATAAACATCTCTGTTTCTTCTGAGTTCATATAGTTACTATATGGATCCTCTAAAGCCTTGACCATACCCTTAATAGACTCATCAATTACCTGGGCCTTATCAATATTCTCACTGTCCAAATAGCGATCCAAAATAGTAGACCATACATCCTCATAGACATTCAAATCTAAGTTGCTCGACGGTTGAGCCTCGCTAATAATTACCGGCGATGTTTGAGCATTACCCAAATCATACCCCAAACCAAAACTTAACAGACTCAACACAACAATCATCGGAAGATAGTTTTTTTTCATATTATTCAATTATTTTGCTTAAAGGTGCTACACTCAATGCCAATTTTTTAGCACCGTATTTTGGGTTCTTAAATGCGATAGTAACGACACCACCTGTCACATTCATCACTATACCATTGCCAAAGGTCGGATGAGAGACTTTGTCACCAGTACTTAAGTCACTAGCGGTGACACGGGCCGAAAATTCTTCCTGTGGAATTGGTCTGTGGCCTATATCTCTTGGACTCAGGCTCCTATGATTCTGCTGAGTCATACTGGTGTTAAACAGTGGTGAGTTCGAAGAAATTAACTCAGATGGGAGTTCTTGTAAAAATTGGGAAGGGTTGTTAGCCTGCATCTCACCAAAAAACAAGCGAGAACGCGCATAGCTAAGGCACAAACACTGCTCCGCACGCGTGATACCCACATACATCAATCTACGCTCCTCCTCAAGTTGCTCCGGATCCATAAGTGAGCGAGAGTGAGGGAAAATACCATCTTCCAGGCCAATCAAAAACACATGCGGAAATTCCAGGCCCTTGGCGGCATGTAAAGTCATAAAAGTCACAGAGTTCTGGCTATCAGGCAACTGATCGATATCAGATATTAAGGCCATCTCTTCCAGGAACACAGTAGTCGAGACACCGGGCTCCAGGCTGTCATATTTGGATGCTACAGATATAAGCTCGGCAATATTTTCAAGTCGACTGTGAGCTTCTGAGGTTCCTTCTTCCACAAGCATTTTCTTATAACCAGAATCTTCAATTACAAATTTAATCATAGAAGAGGCTTTCGAGCTGGCATATAGTCGTTGTAGAGACTGAATTAGCTTTACAAAGTTTAGCAAGTCTTTTTGCTTGGCAACCGATATGGCAATTTGATCGGCTCTGCACAAAGCCGAAAATAAACTTAGGTTTTGTTGGGTGGCAAATTCTTGTACTCGTAACAAGGTTGTCGCGCCGATTTTTCTGGCTGGAGTATTGATAATCCTAGTTAGGCTCACCGAGTCATTTGGATTTAAAATCAATTTTAAGTAAGCAATAATATCCTTTATCTCTTTCCGATCATAAAACTTCACACCACCAACAATTTTATAGGGGATACCATTTCTCAAAAACACCTCCTCAAGTACCCGAGACTGAGCATTGGTGCGATATAAGACAGATATGTCACTAAAATTCGGATGCTCATAGCGTGATAAAATCTTATTAATTTGACTCACAACATATGAGGCTTCATCCTTCTCATTAAAGGCTTCATATACATCGATATTTTCACCTTGGTCGTTATCCGTCCATAAGGTTTTGGCTTTACGTAATGAGTTCTTTGAAATAATTTTATCCGCAGCGGCCAATATAGTTTTGGTAGATCGGTAGTTTTGTTCTAGTAGGACAACCTTGGCCTTAGGAAAGTCCTTTTCAAAGTCCAGGATGTTTCTCATATTGGCACCCCTCCAGGAATAAATACTTTGATCAGAGTCACCAATAACACATAGGTTCTCAAATTTAGCAGCAAGCTGCCTCACCAAAATATATTGAGCCTGATTGGTATCTTGATACTCATCCACGCTAATATATCTAAACCGGTTTTGGTAGTACTCCAGGATATTTGGTTTGGATTTAAAAAGCTCGACAGTTTTCATAATAATATCATCAAAGTCGAGGGCACTAGATCTTTTAAGTTCTTTTTGATACTCCACATATACTTCGGCAACTTTTTGATTGAAGTACTCAAAGGCAGATTTTTGATATTCTTGAGCATCAATGAGTTGGTTTTTCGCTTGAGAAATTGCATATAAAATAGCCTTTGGATTGAACTTTTTATCATCAATTTTTAAATTTTTTAAAATTCGCTTAACCAATATTTGCTGATCAGTCGTATCGTAAATCACAAAAGAATTCTCCATGTCTAATTCGTGTAGATGTTGCCTAAGAATCTTCACACAAATGGAGTGAAATGTACCAATCAAAGGGCGCGTATGAAATTCGCATCCCTCTAATAGCCTTTCAATTCTTTCGTTCATTTCCTTGGCAGCCTTATTGGTAAATGTCACAGCTAAAATATTCTCAGGCATGGCCCTACCTTCGCTAATCAGATGAGCAATCCGATGAGTCAAAGCTTTTGTTTTGCCACTACCGGCCCCAGCCATTACCAATAGAGGCCCGTCTAAGCAAGTCACTGCCTCCAATTGTTTATCATTAAGTCCCTTTAATAAATTATTCATGAAATAAATTGTTACCCCCAGATTATATACTCTGATCACCGCTTTTAAAAGCTAAAAAAACAAAATTTTTTCATGCAAAATTCCTTGACGAAAAAACGAAATATGAAAAAAAAGATGTTAACATTACATAAAGTAACTGTTATGTATGAAGATTTTTTTAGATACAGCCAATATTGATGAGATCAAGTCTTGTCTCAAGCTTGGTCTAGTCGACGGGGTTACCACAAATCCATCTCTGATTGCCAAGCAAGGAGTTCCCATGAAAGATAGGATTTTAGAGATACTTGAAATAGTATCTGGACCAGTTAGCGTCGAGGTCACCACTGATCAATTAGATAAAATGATCGAGCAAGGACTCGAATACAACTCTTGGCATCCAAATGTATACGTGAAATTACCTTGTACCCCAACTGGAATCCAAGCCCTGATAGAACTTAAAAAAAGCGATGTTAAAATAAATATGACTTTGGTGTTTTCACTTGCTCAGGCATTGATTTGTGCTAAGCTCGGTGCCGACTTTGTCAGCCCATTTGTTGGTCGCCTTGATGATATTGGAGTGGATGGAATTGAATTTGTTTCTAATATCAAAGACACCTACACTCTTTACGGGTACCAGACCGAAGTTTTAGCAGCTAGCATTCGTTCGGTAGACCATGTTACAAGTTGCATCGCTGTAGCGGCAGATATTTGCACAGTCCCTGTTAAAATTTTCAATCAACTTCTTGCTCACCCCCTCACTGAAAAAGGCCAAGCTAAATTCTTGGCCGACTTTAAATCATCTGCAAATGCTTAAGCCACACCTCAATCTTCTC
>CAYYFV010000016.1:0-7116 GCA_964471455.1 uncultured Candidatus Peribacteria bacterium
AAGAGAGGGGACATGAAATTCAATTTCTTATAGGTTCTTTTACCGCTATGTTTGGGGATCCTTCTGATAAATCTGAATCACGTACAATTCGAACCCGAGAAGAGGTGATGGATATGGCCCAAAATTATATTGATCAGGTGACAATGATTTTGGATAAAGATAAATTAAAGATTTTTTATAACGATGCTTGGTATTCAAACATGCCAATTGAAGAATTCTTACGTTTGCTTGCTAAATCTACAGTGGCTCGTATGTTAGAGCGAGATATGTTCCAAAAACGTATGGCTGATGGTCGCGAAATTGGTTTGCACGAACTTATTTATCCGTTATTGCAAGGTTACGATTCTGTAGAAATGAAATCAGATTTGACTGTTATTGGTACGGATCAAACTTTTAATGAATTGCAAGCTCGTCCCTTGCAGAAAGAGGTAGGATTAAATCAGCAAAATATTATTGCCATGAAAATGTTACTCGGAACTGATGGAAAATTACTTATGAGTCAATCTCAAGGAAATTATATTGCCCTTGATGATTCTTCAAAAGACAAATTTGGTAAACTTATGAGTATTCCAGATAGTGCAATAGAGATGTATGCAAATGCTTTGAGTCGTTATACTCGTGCAGATCTGCATGCGATGTTTGCCCGTTTGGACTCTGGTGAGAATCCTCGTAATATCAAGATGGAATTGGCACAGCATATTGTTTCTAATTTCGATGGGGAAGCGGCTGCCAATCAAGCCCGCGAAGATTTCAAAGAAGTTTTCCAAAACAAAGGTCTTCCGACAGATATTCTTAAATTTGCTGCAACTAGTCAGCAAACTATCCTTGAGATTTTACAATTATCAAACTTGGTAAGTTCTGGGTCAGAAGGTAGGCGTATGATTGCCCAAGGTGCTGTTAAGTTGTATGAGGGAGATAAAATTGAAGATCTGGGGCATACTTTCGATTCTGGATTTGTGGGTGTGCTGCAAGTAGGGAAGCGTAAATTTTTAAATTTGAGCGTTGAGTGAAATGTTAAAGGCGCCATTGAAAGAGGCTATCAGAACAACAAAATCTCATTTGGACCACTTGTCTCAAATGGGTGTTGTGACAGTGGAGGATTTTTTGCTTAATTTTCCTTGGCGTTATAGTGATGAGACTGTGATGGCATCTGTGTGTGATCTTAATTCGCTAGAGGAGAGCTGTGTGTCTGGTCGTCTTAAACACATGAAGTCTATGCGGACTCGCAATGGTAAGTTTATGCTCACCGGTGTTTTTTATGACGAAACAGGGGAGGTGGATGTGATGTGGTTCAACCAGCAATATCTGAAAAATATCTTAAAAAATGACACCGAGGTTATTTTAACTGGTAAAGTTAAATGGTCTGGGAGTCGGGGGAGGATGATGAGTCCCAAGCATGAAATTCCTAGGGCCGGTGTCGAACTGATTCATAGTGGAAGAGTCATCCCTGTGTATCACGAAAATCCTAAGATAAATTCTAAATGGATTCGTGAAAAAATTCAGCCTCTTTTGTATATGACAAAATTGATGGAGGAGCCTTTGCCACAGAATGTGGTCGATAAATATGAATTAATGTCTTATGGCGAAGCTGTATCTCAGGTGCACTTTCCGGATTCTCATGAGCAATTGTTGTTGGCTCGTAAGAGATTAGGTTTTGATGAAATGTTTGCGATTCAGCTTGGTGTCATGAATAGAAAGCAAGTTCACCAAATAGAGACACAAGAAATTTCTAAATCAATTCAACGTGATGAATCTGTAATCCAGAAGTTTTTGGATTCTTTGCCATTTACTTTAACTGCTGCACAGGTGCGAGCTGTCGATGAAATTTTGGCGGATATGTCTTCACCTAAAATTATGAATCGTTTACTTGAGGGTGATGTTGGTGCTGGTAAAACTTTGGTAGCTGCATTGTGTTTGTTAAATACCGTTAAGTCTGGTTATCAAGGAGCTTTGATGGCGCCTACGGAAATTTTGGCTAAGCAGCATTTCAAAAATTTATTAAAAACACTTGGACCTTTTGGTGTCTCTGTACAATTGTTATCTGGATCGATGAAGTCCAAAGAGAAACAGCAAGTGATCAATGGATTGGCAACCAAGACTATCGATATTGTTGTTGGTACTCATGCATTGATTCAAGATAGCGTAAGTTTTAAGAATTTAGGTTTGGCGGTAGTTGATGAACAACATCGATTTGGTGTCTCTCAGAGATCAGTTTTTAAGCAGTTTGGTAAGCCACATATGTTAGCTATGACTGCGACTCCAATTCCCAGAACCCTTGCTCTTACCTTGTATGGAGATCAAGAACTATCGATATTGGATGAGAAACCAGCCGGTCGTAAATCAATTATTACCAGATCAGTACCCAAGTCCAAACGTAAAGATGCTTATCTATGGGTCGATGAGCAGATCAAACAAGGTCGCCAGGCCTTCGTGGTGTGTCCACTTATAGAGGATTCTGATCTTATTGAAGCCAAATCAGCTGTGTCTGAATGGCAGCGTCTGAGTGAGAATGTGTTTCCAAATCTAAAAATTGGTTTGGTTCATGGTAAGCTCAAACAAGATGAAAAGGATGATATTATGCTCAAGTTTAAAAATGCCGAACTTGACATCTTGGTCGCAACTACTGTGATTGAGGTAGGTATTGATATTCCAAATGCGTCTATCATTATTATCGAATCTGCAGAAAGATTTGGTCTGGCACAATTGCATCAATTGCGTGGACGTGTTGGCCGTGGGGAACATCAAAGTTACTGTTTTTTGTTTCCAGAATCTAATGCTGATACGACTCGAAAACGAATGAAGGCTATGGTTGATTATGACGATGGATTTAAGCTCTCAGAAATTGACTTAGATCTGCGTGGTCCGGGAGAAGTATATGGAGTAAGGCAATCAGGTATACCAGATCTCAAAATGTCTAGTCTTGCCGATACAAAATTAGTTGCGCAGGCCAGAGAAGCGGCGGAATTTGTTATGAATCAATATGCAGGAACTAGGGAACACCAACGTTTATTAGAAACTATAAATATTTCCACGCAAGATATTGAATATTAATTACTTTTTTTTATTTTGCTTTATACCGCACCACCAGAATTGTGCGGAATAAAGTTGGGATCCAAGATCCCTATATAATAGAATATTTTTGTTCAGTTTCAAAATATTTTATCTTTGTTTGTCAGGGAAGTGTATTAAACTAGTTTTTATTTAATTAATTTAATTTGTAGGTTGGTCTATATATATTAAAAGTCGGTGAAAGAATTCAATTTTTAAAAATTCTATTATTTGTATTAATATTAAAAATTATTACTTCACCGATAGAATTGTACGGTTAAAAAATTATTTAACTCCAAATCCGCAGGGGATTAGTTAATTATTTGTAATCTATCTAGTTCTTTTCTTATTTTATCTAATTCAACTCTTAAGTTGTTGTAGCTATATTCGATTATATCGTTTAAGGTTTGAGCATCTGATGCTTTGGCGAAGTCATTTTTAGTTATTTCCAATGCTTTTTCTTCTGTATTTCCAAATTGTACATAAGTTTGAAATCTTTTTCTGACTTTTCTTTCCATGTATTCCATCGATTTAAATCTTCCGTTGTAGTCGTTACTTTGAGGTTTTACATAATATTGCTCAAGATAGTTGTTAATTTTTTCAAAGTCCAATGAATATCTTTGGCTTAATAGTTCATAGTCGTAGAATGGGTCGGTTTCTCGGTAGATTGCATTTTCTTTTAATATAAGTTTTTCTAAGAACATTAATTCTATGTCAGGAGTCATTAATTTCAACCCGTTCCATTCGTAACTTTGTGAGTCATCTATTATATTTGGAATATCTTTAAATGCTTTAGTTGAATGAATATCATATATTTCTTGTGCTCCAAAGACCCTAGAGAATTCCTCAGTGTAAGGTTGTTCCATGTTGGATAAACCATACATTTCAAAGTCGGAATGAGGCCTAGCCTCAAATATTTTATTTGTCTTAGTTTTACGACCAAGGGGAGTGGCTTGTAGTGCTATTTCAGATCCTATTCCTTTTCCAAACAGATAATTAACTTTGTTGTTATCAGTTTGCGGCCATAATGTAGTTGCAACTAATAATTTATCATGAATTAGATCTCGTACTTTAATAGGTGCACCAGCTTCATTTAAAATGCCTCTAGGCATCAGAATACCATCTGCATTTGTAGTTGCTTGATTCCATGCAACAATTTGATCCAGGCTTAATGCATTCGGATTTATCATTTTGTAAGGGGATATATACTACTATAGATTTTAATCCTTTTTTTATTTTTGTCAAGGGGGTGACACTTTCCTTAGAATGAAACTTTCCTTGCTTATACAGTGGGGAAGCAGACTTTTAAGATTATATCTATCTATTTATTTGTATATATTGATTCAATTTAATTTCATCAGTTAATTCAAAAAAATATTTGTTGACTCGCCCACTATAATTGTACGGGTAAAACTTGTTTTATTAAGTTTTTTATTGTTTACTTTGTTTTATATTGCTGACTTTGATTTCATATTTGAAAAAGGTAAGTCATATAAAAACGTGGGATTGATTTGTAGATAATTCATAGCCAACTAGAAATCCTGACTACTTTGACTACTTTTACTCAGTTGTAACGATAGTTAATGTCGGCTTTTTTATTCAAAGGGCTTAGAACGCAAAATATGAAGCCTTTATTTCTTTTGTTTACTACAAGCCAATAAATACATGTGATTGATAGTATATACGATTATAATGCCTTATATATAAGGATAATTGGCTAGAGCCATATATATATCCGAATTGATGGCTCTTATTATAGTCTATATTTATAAACCTCACTTATTCTGCACAAGATACATTGTACGGGGTTTCTTTTAATGTGAAAAAACCACCTTTTTAGGGGTGGTCTTTGTTCTGTTATCTATATATTTTGTATAACTGGGTCAGATTAACTTTGAGTACATATAATGTGAGTAAGATTGATGTGATGTTTGTTATTGTTTCATATTGAGGGAATCTCATATTCATCTGTCCCCTGGTCACATAAAATATAATTAATGCGATTATGGTTTGTATAATTATTTGTCTGCTATAGCTCATGTTATTTAGTTTTAGTTATTAGTTATTTCGTTTCTGTAGAGTTGGCTTAACTTTTCAATTGTAAGACCTTTGGCTCTTACAAAGTCTTCAAAGGCGCGTAGGCTGATTGGACTTGATTTTAAATGTTTCCTAAACCAATCCTTAAGTTCGTTTTCGTCAAAGTAAAGCATTGCAATTTGTGCGTCTGATAAAGCGGCAAGTTTTGCAAATGCTCTTTTGTTAAGGGCCTGCTTCATTGCAATCATGTCGACTTTGTTATACCAGGTTTGTCTACTGAAACCTCTTCCTGAATCAAACAATAAAAAGGCTGCAGAGTCCAAGGCCATACCGCCACCTTCTACAACAGCTGTGCTTGTGATGTCCGCAAAATTTGCAGCTGTGCCTTGGGCATCTTCTGGACTATAATAATTATCGAACAATGACTTACCTATTGATAATCCTAAAGCTCCAAGCATAGCATTTTCTGTGTATCTGGCACTCTTGGATATAAGCTTACTATTGTTTGAAACTTTTGTGATCCAGTTTGATAAAGCCCCTGGTGTCTCTCCTTTGGAAAGTTGTGTAAAGACTTTCATTGCATCTTTACTCATAAACTTTAGATCCGATAGTTTAATTTTTTTAATTTCTTTTTTATTAGTGTTAAGAGCACGTCGAAATACTTGTAAGTTCTCTTTCATACCAGAAGTTCCCTTTCTCCTGATAATACCAATCGCACTTCCCAAACCACCTGCAAAATCTGGAACCAGTGATTTTGCTAAATTGATTATTTTTGTTTCCGATTTTGTTATATCTGCTGAATGTTTAATAATTTGAGCAGTCTGTCTTTGGAGTGTGAAATAAGCTTCAGCTCCCTTATAACCTTCTTTGGCATTGCCTACACCACTAATGATTGCTGACACCTTACGCATGGAGAGATCTTTGAATTGAACCAACCTTCTGAAACTTTGCAAAAATGGTCTACCAATGAAATGAACTGCTGCTGCTGTAGATCCCGTTATGCCTCTTCCAACACCACTTATGACCGATAAAGTGGCTGGTACAGTGGTTAGAAGTGCTTTACCAACTGCTCTGAAATATTGCTTATTGTTCCATGAGTTACGAGTCCAGCCCATGGACTTGGCAGCCCAACTAGTTTGTTTCATCCAATGGCCATACCCGCCAGCAGTACCGGCAAATGCCCTGAAAGTGCCGGCAGCAGATTGTCTGTATGCTTTGAATCCATTGCCCCATATTTTACCTTCTTTAGCACGCTGTGCACTTTTCCTAAGCTTCTCTCCGTAGCGGTGAAGAAGTTTACTTCTTGTGGCAAATTTTGAAGTGACATTAGCGATGAGTCCAGCAGTTCTCGATGTTCGTTCTGCTGCTATAAGAGCTTTACTTGCTTTGGTACATTGTACACCTGTGACAAGGGCTGCACGTAGTCCAAGTCCAACACCACCAAATACAGTCAAGACATCGGTGATACCTTGAGTAATACCGAAACCGAGTGCAAACATTCTTTCCCAAAATCCTAATTCATCACCAGCTAAAGTTTTACCATACACTGCTTGCCTTAAAGTAAGTAACGTACCAACAATTGGAATAAACATGCCGGCAGTTTCTGTAATGTTGGCTGCAATTTGGCTAGAACCACTATCTCCTCCTGTTGCCTCAAAAAGTTGTGGTAATGCGCAAATACCCATTACACCAGCAACTTTTGCTCTTCGGATCAATTTACCATGACCCTTTACCTCTCTCATAAGTGCCTCTTCTGCTTCTTGAACAGATCGTTTGGTTTGACCTACCACCTCTGAATGGGCTGTGCCAGCCTTGGCATATCGACCCTCTTGAATATTTTCAGTGATTTGTTGACCAACCGATTTACTAACAGATTTCCCTAGCCTGGATCGTTGTCTGGACCCTTCCGTGTATAAATCAGTATATTGTCGCATGTCAGCCTGAGCTTTTGCATGTGTTTTCATGTGGTGTTCTTGCTGTTCAATGAGTAGTGAAACTTTACCCGCATCACCGACCTTTGTTGCTTTCGCT
>CAYYFV010000016.1:7126-11049 GCA_964471455.1 uncultured Candidatus Peribacteria bacterium
CCTCGGTATATAAATCTGTATAATGCTTCATTTCCCCCATTGCTTGAGCATGGGTTCTTTGGAATGCTGCCTGTTCTCTTATTAATTGATTCACTTTTACTTTATTGCCTGCTTTACTTGCTTGTGCTATTTCATCTGCAAATCGTATTTGTTCTTTTCGGGCATGATCCATGTACTGCTCTATATACCCATTAAATTGGCCTAATCTAGTGTGAAAATCGGCTTGTCCCACATCTTTCAATTTATCACTTGGGCCGGTTAAATTTTTAACCTTACTCTTAAGGTCATCAAATATTGACTGGGTATCAACCCCTTTAAGAGGATTTTTGGCTGCTCTGCTTTGTCCATCCCGCATGTCGAAACCTCTTATTCTTGTACCCCATCTTTCAAATGGATTGCTTTTGGTATATGTTCTATACATTCTGACTGCTTGAATAGATCTTTGTCCAATAAGCTGCCAAGTTGTAATATGACCGGCACCTCTCTCATCAGCTGATTTGGCGTGATCATATTTGAAAATCAAATACAGTTCCAATGTTAAGAGATTAGAATCGCGTGAGACTTCATCTATATATTGTGTTACTTCGTCACCTACTTCTGTATGATCTAGGCCCTCAGTAAGATTTTCAAATAATTCATTGATTTCACTCTCGCCACTTCCGAAATGCTTAGCTATTTCCTCTAAAGCTTGGTGTGTGTTTAGTTTAGAATTTTTGATCGAGTTGAGATACCCGTCATCAGATGCCAATTTACATATTTGCTCTAATGGGTATTGCGCAAGTATTTTTAGACTTTTGATATTTATATTTAAGGCTTCTGCGGCCTTTTGATATATATTATTTACACGGAAAAATGCAGGGACATTGTTACCTAGACTGAGTGCTTCGGATATAGATTGGACTCCTGGAATTTTGTAAAGTTGGGTTTGTAGCCAACCAGCCGGATTGGAATGCATTTCTGACTCTTGGACAATAGCGAGTATATCTTTGAGACTTTTAAACTGTTCAAATGCTGGTGGTAATTCCACTTCATCTAGTATTGAATTGAGGATGCTTATTAGATTTTTGACTTGTTCTGGGCTGAGGGGATAAGAATCGAGTAATTTTTCAATTTCTTTATATCTGGGTGAAGTGCTTGCAAAATGTTTGATGATTACTCTAAGTGTCTCAATTTTTGCTCTGTCTTGTGTTATATCAGCAATACCTGCTTCGACCTCTTCTGCCTCTTCCTCAGCTGTTTGATCGAGTCGCGATTCTATATCACTTTGGAAAGAATGAGTTTTTAGTTTGGCACCGAATTCTGCTAACGTTTCAACAAAAGCTTTATCATTATTCTCTAATACGGATTCAATGAGCCTATCTATTAGGTCTGAGAATATTTCTGTATGAGTTTCAGACAAACCTGCCTGCCGTTTAAAAAATTCTTTGAGTTGAAAATTCATATCAGCCTTGAGCTGCTTACGATCATTATAGGTGTTATCTAGAATTGCTTTGAGCATCAACTTGTAGCTTTCTAGTTTACTACCATCTACGCTCTCTGGATTAGCTTGCATTTCTGCAATTTCTGTAATCAATGTTTGCTTGTCGATAATGACTTGCTCTTGCGATTCATTATTCAATTCTGGTGTCTGACTGTTTCCAGATGGATTTGGATCCGTCATGTTATCAGGGGGTTATAATTATTATTTGGTTTTTGATGATGTTTGGTAGTTGTTTGTCTCAAAGTCTTTTGTCTTGCCGTACAAGAAGTGACCTACTATATCTGTAGCCCTCTGAATTGTTGATTTGACGATAAATGCTCGTGTCTTGTTTGTATTATAGGTAAATGTTCCGTTGTCTTCTTTCACTGTGATTCCAGGTGCATCTTTTGCAATAGCTATTTCTTTCTTTCCTTCGAGATCAGCATGAAAGGCCAATTCTTTTGTTGACTTTATTATTGTGTGTCTGCCAAGATATAGGCAGTTTTTATCAGGATTAGTTGATGTTTTCATTAGTTCCTTGCCAGTAACTGCTTTTCTTCTTTTGTTTGAATGAAGTGATGATTGAGCCTGAACTGGTTCAATGCCAAGCTTATTATTATTACCGATACCAAGTACAGTGTTTTCATCTGCTACTTTGGCACCCTCTTCTTTGTGTGCTTCTTCTTTGTTAAAGAAACCTTTTGGTAAAATTTCTTTTCTGAGAAGTTTTCTAGTGATCAATGTTCCCATCGCTGACATAACACCAAGTACAGTAAAATCTAAGTCGGCAGTAGTTACACTGGCATCCTGAGCTACTAACCCCAGAACTAATCGTGTATCAATTCCAAGAAACTGAAGTGCTTTATACATAAAGTTCCCCTCATCCTTACATTTATTTTCGAGAAAAATGGTTCTTTTCAGAATCTCTGGGCCTGAAAGCCTTTTAGTCTCCACTTCAGCCGCCTCTGATTGTTTTTGTTGCGAATTTTGTGGAATGTCTAGATCTAGATCGTCACTAGCTGATGTATTATCTACTTCTGCTGTCTTCATTTGATTCTCTACTTGAGATTCACGAACATTATAGTGATCTTGAATTCCTTTAAACTTCTCCTTAGTAGAAATTTTATTTAGATCTCCGAATACTTCTTGTCCTTTAGCTTTTTTCCACTTGTCTAGATTGTGCACACCTTGAGCATAGTTAGAGTAGCCTTGTTTTGCATTGGTGAGGGTCAGCGTCTTTATACTATTAGGATCTTTCATATAAAATAATGTGAACGTACCGTCATCTTTAGATTCATATGTGTAAGCGCAATACTGCAGAATTTCTTGTGAAAACATTAACGATGCCAAATGTTTACAATGTCGATTTTTGAACTGCCGTGCTTCGATTGTGTTTCCGTTTTTTGTCTCTTGTGTATTTTTTATAAGCTCTTTAAAAATGTCGTAATAATTAGGATATAAATCTCCTTCACCGAGCTTGTTATCCGAGATGATAGCCGTTTTTGTATTAATGTTATGGTTATATTCTTTTCCGTCCTTTTTCAAATGATCTGCAAATTCTTTGATGTTATACTTGAGAAAGTTTTCATGTCCGATTCCACTGAATAATGTGCCAGATTTGTAGTCAGTATCAGCTACTAGAAGGTTTGCAACATATACTTGGATAGCTTTAGATTTTTGTTTGGAATCTTCTATCTTGTCTCCATCATAATCAGTGACTTGTATGTCCTTATATGGGTCTGTTGTTCTTAGTTTATCGATCTGAGTGGTTATGTAATGTTTATCTATACTAGCCTTTAAAAATTCCTTTCTCGCGTCGGTGGCAGTTTGATAAGAATCGATAGTTTCTTTAAGTGAGCGATATTCTGTGACATTGTTGTCTATGTGAATATCCTCTCTTGAATATTGTTCAAAACTCATGGTGGGGTGGGGGTTATCAAAATTACTAAAATTATAGCATAAATTGCAAAAATGCGCAAACATTTAGTTTGTTTGGCAAGTGATATGACTAGAAATTTAAGGTTTCGATATAAGGATTTACTCGGGACTCCAGAATTTTAATGGTAGGCGTGTCGGGGGCATAGTTTTTCTTATAAATCCTTACACATATAAGTTCCCTCTTTGTGATAACCAAGCTTTTTATAGTATTCGCGCGTGCCTACTGCAGATATAACTGAGATTTTGCTGAAGCCTTTTTGCTTGGCAATTTCTTCGGCTTTGTGCATAAGGATCGATCCAAAGCCTTTGTGCTGAGACTTAGAAGATTGTTTGGATTTGAGTCCTTGAGTCTTGCCATAGACATGCAACTCGCGAATGAGGGCTGTGTTTTTGATTTCATCTAAGAAAATATCGTCTGGATTGTCGACACATCTGAGTCTCACCAAACCAATAAGTTTGTCTAGCTCTGGCTCCTCTGCTGCAATGAAAAACTCCGTTCCTTGATTGGATGGATACTCTGTGACTT
>CAYYFV010000017.1:0-11026 GCA_964471455.1 uncultured Candidatus Peribacteria bacterium
GTGGAGTTGGGTTCAATTATTAAAATTAAGGATTTGACTGCGCCAGAGGGTGTGACTTTTGTTGAAAGTCCTACTCAGTCAATTATCGCTTCTAAAGTTCCAAAAAGAGGAGGTAAGAAAGAGGAAATCGATGAAGGTGCTCCAGCTGTAGTGTCGGAGGGAGAATCAGCTTCTGAAGAGGAGACACAAGAATAGTTTTTTCTTTATATATTATTTTGAGGTCTTAAATTTGTTTTTGGGGCCTTTTTTTGTTATAATAAAATAAAAAAACATATGTCTGAAAACGATTTATCATCAGTGCCAAATCTGCAAGATACTTCTGATAAAGTATCTGAAGTGCTGGAAGAAACTGTTATTGAGTCTGTACCAGTAGAACCTGAACATGATAGTGTGTTTGAGGAGCTGGGTGTCAGTCCGTTTGAAGTGATTAAATATATTTTGTTGTTCTTGTTGATATTTGGTGGATTGATATATGGTGGCTTTCGAGTTTTTAGAGTCTTTTTTCCTGTGAGTCCCGTGTCTGTGAGCCCTACCAATGTGGTTGAGCCCGTTGTTTCGGATGTGAGCACTCAGGAGGTTGAGAGGGCTGTGGTTCCTGCTTCGCAAGTTGGTGAGATAGTTGAGCATACGGCTCCTGTCCTGAAGGTGGTGTCGAAAAGTTTAGCTTTGGTGTTTGAGATTCAGGAGCAAAATCAATTAAACTCCAAATTGGAGAATTATTTGCTGTCTTATAAATCGATGAAGAATATTTATAATACGGATATTTCTTCTTTTTTGGATGCTTCTGCGGATAGGGAATTGGCATATTTTCAATATGTCAACGAATATGAGGCGGCATTAGTTAATTTAAAGTTATCTGTAAACTCTTTAAACTCTGAGATTGGATATTTTCAGGATGTGGTTACTCAAGCTAATTTAGAGGTGGATGCTTCCGAAAAAACCTTTTTTAACAAAGTACAGAATTTGGATGAATCTAATTTGAATCAGGCTTTGTCGAAGTTTCAGACTTTATCCAAACGTAAGTTGGATTTGACTTCAGAATTGAAGTCAAGACAGACAGTTTTATCTCGAATTGGACAAAATATTGAGGCAATTGAGACGAAGTTGGAGGCCATTAAGTTGAATAAAGATGCTTATATTAAGGCTGTGACAATTACAGAGGTGGAGGGTGTTGATTTACACTTAATCCACAACTGATATGATTACTTGTGATCATTTAATTGTTAAGATTCAGAAATTAGGTTTTGATTTTAATGTAGCTCGTATCAAGACTGCATTTGAATTTGCTTCTTTGGCTCATGAGGGTCAAAAAAGATTTAGTGGTGATCCATATATTATTCATCCTTTGGAGGTAGCCTATCGATTGTTGGATTTTCATCCGGATGAAGATACTTTGGTGGCTGCCTTGTTACATGATGTGTCTGAAGATACTGATAAAACTTTAGATGATATCGAAAACTTATTTGGTCCGGGTGTGCGGAGTTTGGTACGTGGAATGGAAAAGCTCTCGAAGGTACGTTCTCGTGTGGATGAGCCTGAGATAGAGAATCTGCGTAAGATGTTCTTATCTTTTGCAGCTGATATTCGTGTGGTTTATATTAAATTGTGTGATCGTTGGCACAATATGGAAACCTTGAGTTTTGTGCGTCCGGAGAAGCAACGTCGGATTGCTCAGGAGACTTTGGATATTTATGTGCCTATTGCCTCGAGAATGGGGATTTATAAAATCAAGGCAGAGCTTGAGGATTTATGTTTTAAGTATTTGAATTCAGATATGTATCGTCTAATTCATGACCAGTTGGAGTTTTATACGAAGCAGAACCATAATTTTATAGTGAAAGAGCAGGATTCTTTGCGAAAATATTTGTATAAAAAAGGTTATACTTGTCAGGTTACAGCCAGATTGAAAAATGTTTATAGTATCTATAAGAAGCTTAAGAAAAAGGGTAAGAGTTTGGTTTCCGATATTTATGATATTTATGCCTTGAGGGTGATAGTTCCCGATGAACATGAGAATAATTTGTATCAGATTTTGGGAGATATTCATCGTCAGTGGAGCCCCCTTGCAAATCGGTTTAAGGATTATATAGCTGTTCCCAAGCCAAATGGTTATCAATCTTTGCATACGACGGTGGTTGGGATTGGTTTTTCTGATTTTAATCGTCCGGTTGAGATTCAAATTCGAACTGCAAATATGCATACACAGGCTGAATTTGGTGCGGCAGCCCATTGGCTTTATAAGTATCATGAAGATCCAGAATTGTATAAGTCGGAGTCCTGTGTGGGCTGGATTAACGATTTGAAGTCTGTTGAGCATTCTATTAAGAATAATGCAGAGTTTATCGAAAACTTGCATATGGATATGTTTAATGATCGTATTTTTGTTTTGACCCCGCGGGGTGATGTCAAAGATTTACCGGAGGGTTCCACGCCCATTGATTTTGCATATGCCATTCATTCAGATGTTGGTAATACTTGCGTGATGGCCAAGGTGAACGATGCTGTTGTGCCACTTGATAATGAATTACGGAGTGGTGACGTAGTCGAAATTATAACCAAAAAGGATGCTGTACCGAATCAGTATTGGTTGAGTTTTGTTGTGACTTCCGAGGCCAAAGCTAAGATCAAGCACTTTTTGAAAAATCTTGATCCTGACAAGAATTTCAAAGAAGGTAAAGACTTGATTAATAGATATTTGGAGTCGATTGGGAAGCCTCACTTGGATTCAGATCTGTTGATTTTGAAGAATTATGGTGGTCAGAGCTTAAATCAAAAACAACGTTATCAGCTTTTGGAAGAGGTTGCGACTGGCAAAATCTCCGTGAAACATGTGATCAAGGCCATGTATCCACTTGACAAAATTGCTAAGCCCCGTAAGAAGCCAGTTGTTTATCAGGACAACTATTCAGTTGAGGCCGTATCGAATATGATTTTATTGGATGGGGAAAAACTTAATGTACCAATTAAAATTGTCAATTGTTGTAAGCTTAAATTTCCAAACCCCATTGGGGGATATGTGACACGGGGTACTGGTATTACAGTGCATGCTTCTAATTGTAAGGTTTTTCAGAATATTAATGAGGAGCGTAAAATCAAGTTAGTGTGGAAGGATGCGGAGCAATCAGATTTATATGTTGTGGATTTATCTATTGAAATCAAAGATAGAGTGGGATTATTGAAAGACATCGTCGAGGTGGTTTCGAAGTTTGGGGTTAATATTTTGGATGTGTCTTTGAAGCCCTTAACTGACTCGACTAAGTCACTGAAGTTATTTAGTTTGGCTGTTTCGGACTATGATCAACTTGTGAGTTTAATATTGAAATTAAACACAATCGAAAATGTTATTAAGGTTTCGATAATTAATTGAGAGCTTGAATTTGACTTCGAGTAATGTTGAAAATAGGGTTTCTAATTCTGATAGAATCTTGTTTGTTGGTTTGATGCGACTGCTTTGAGTGATATTGTTTTGTTGAATAAATTTAATTATCTTGAATGTGCTCAGTGAAATTTTGTGTGAGCCCATTTGGTTATTGAGAATACCGTCGTTGTTGATATAGAAATAGTTAGCTTGATGTGTGTTGGGCGCTATTTCTATGAGATTATGTTCCGAGAGAATCTTAATTAGGTATATGTGGATTGTTTGATGTATACCGAGAGTGTGAGTTTGGGCGAAGATGTTGATGATGAGAGTGCAGGTTTGAATATCACTAAACTTTTCAGCAATAAAACAGAGTTTCTGTTGGTATTGATATTCTAGTAGAGATTGGATTTGATTGGCCGAAATATTATTTTCGATGCTGCTGAGGCTTAATTGGCTGTTTGATTTCTCATAAAAGATCCCATCTATGAGTTGTAATTTGTGGATTTTGCCGTGCATGCGGGAGTTGTATTTTTTAAAACCTGCAACTGAAAAATCTATCATCCCCTCGTGTTTGCTAATGGCTTTGATTATACTTTTATTGTCCTGGTAGTCATTGACCCGTAGAATGAGGCAGGTTTTTTTGTGTATTTTACTCATCTATATGAATTGGAAGTGTTTTTAGGTGTTTGTTGGTTGTAAATTTACTACAGAAATATCCTATGATGATGGTGGACGAGAGTTGGATTAGCATATTTGTATTGTTTGGTACATAGTTTAAGTGGATGTTTGATACTGTGTCTATACTCATAAATAATCCCAGTCCGATTGATGTTGATAAGATTCCAATGAGGACTCCTTCTAAGATATAAGGTGATTTGATTTGTTTGAGATTTGCTCCCATGAATTTCATGATAATTAGTTCTTTACGTCGATTGTGGAGGCTGGTTTTGATTGAGTTGAAAATAATTATTGAAGAGGATATCAAGAAGCTGATGATTAATAATTGTGTGATTGAGTTGATTATCTTGTTGATATTTAAGATTTTTGTGATGACTTGAGTTATGGTTTCTTGATTTTTGTTTTTGACACTATCAGATACAAGATATTGGTTGTAGTTAGATGCTTTGATTTGATTAAGAATTTGTTGTCCGGCTTGAAGATTGTTGGTTTTGTATTTAATGCTGAAGGGTAGGGGGTTTTTAATTTCCATGGAGTTAAGAATTTCGACTGTTTTTGGGTAGAATTCATTGACTTTTTCTAGGGCCAGGTTGGGAGTGGTGAGTGCAATTTCTGTGACTTGGGGTTGGGCTTTGATGATATCCTGGAGTTGGTTGATTTGAGTGACAGGTGTTTGTTGTTGGAGAAATATCTGAAATTCGATTTTTTGATCCATTTTATGCAGGTAGTCTTGGGCGGTGTGGCTGATGGCTTGTAAGATATTGAAAATCATTATGACGAGGGAAATTGTGAGGATGGTTCCGATTGCCATGAATTTGTGTCTGTAGAGATTTCTGAAGGTGGTTTTAATTGTTTTCATGAAAATGTTGTTTTAGGAGTTTGCTTTTAAACACATGTGGTTTGAAGCTTTCTATAGTTATAATTTTGGCGTTTGTGATTTGTTTGAGTTCATTGAGATTTACTTTTTGGTCGTACCCGAGACATATGATATCGGGATTGTATTGAGTGATAACTGATAGCTTGTTGGTTTCAGAACCGAGAATGACTAGATCTGCGATCTGGAGTTTTTGAATTTGTGCTAGTCTGAAGTTTTCATCGTGTTGGGTTTTTTTTGTAAGTGTTTTGTCACGAGCAATGACTGTGATGAGTTTATCTCCATGTTTTTTGGATTCGGTTAGATAGTAGATGTGTCCTGGATGTGCTAGGTCGAAGGTGCCAAATGTCATTACGGTTTTCATAGGAATATTTCTAGGCTTAATAATAGAATGGTTAGGGAGATCGTTATGATGACTATTTTTTGCCAGCTGTAAATGGGTTTGTGAAGTTTTTTATTGGTTTTGAGAATAAGTGTTGTCAATGTGTAGCCTACAAAGCATACAAAAAATGGAATATCTAGAAGCTCCACTAGTAGTGGTAGATACTCCTGGTTGGTTTTTGTAGAGAGTACACCAAATGTCATATGAAATATTCCAAGAATAAACATACAGACAAAGAGGATTTCGTCTAAAAAAATAAGATCTGAATTTGATTTGTGTATTTTCATGATTTTATTTTACAAAGGCCAGCAAGAATAGTAAAGTTTTAGTGATTTAAATTTACGAATATGGATTTGCAAAAAATTGAACATTTGGCGAGACTCGCAAAGTTATCTTTGTCTGATGAACAAAAGCAGTTGTTGTTAGCGCAGCTGCCAGATATCATTAAATATATGGATGTTCTGAATGAGGTGGATACTTCTGGTGTGAGTCCTACTTATCAATCGACAGGTTTGAGTAATGTAGTTAGGGAGGATGAATATAATGCCGATATGAATTTGGGGCAGGCGCTTTTGAATCATTCCGAGCATGATATTGTTCAAGATCAAATCAAAGTTAAATCTGTTTTTAATTAATAAATATGTTAGAGAATTTTACAATTGAATCGTTACTACAAGCTTATCGTGAGAAAAAAGTTTCAGTGGGAGAGGTAGTTGCTGCTTATTATGACCGTATTGAAAATCTTAGTCCTGAATTTAATGTCTATGTGAATACCTGTAGGCAATTAGCTGAGAAGCAAGTGTCAGAGATTGGGAATTATGATTTGGATAAACATTTATTGTATGGAGTACCCCTGGGGCTCAAGGATGTATTTAGTTATAAGGATTGTGAGCTGACGGCTTGCTCTAGGATGCTACAGGGTTATAAGCCCAGTGTGAATGCACCTGCGACTCAGAGGTTGTTGGATCAGGGAGCAGTTGTGCTTGGGATGGTAAATACCGATGAATTTACCTGTGGAGCATCTAGTGAGACCTCCTGTTATGGTCCTAGTTTGAATCCATATGACAAATCTTGTGTGGCTGGTGGTTCTTCTGGTGGTTCTTCTGCTTTGGTGCCCTTGAATTTGGGGGTTTTTGCGACTGGGACTGATACTGGTGGGTCTATTCGCCAGCCGGCAAGTTTTTGTAATGCGGTTGGTTTGAAGCCAACTTATGGTCGGATTCCACGTGCTGGGGTAATTTCTATGGCCTCGAGTTTGGATACAGTAGGTCATATGACAAAGACTGTTATGGATAGTGCAATTGTATTGCAGGCCATGGCTGGTGTTTCTAAATATGACGGCACTTCTGCGAATGTCCCAGTGGATAATTATATTGATTCTGTAAATCGTGGTGTCAGGGGTATGAAAGTTGGTTTGCCTAAGGAGTACTTTGATGACTCTGTTGACTCTGAAGTCAAGCAAGCTGTGATGCAATCTGTAGATATTCTGAAAAAACAGGGAGCAGAGACTGTGGAGATTTCTCTACCTTATACCAAGTATGGTGTGGCAGTATATTATATTGTGTCTCCTTCTGAAGTTTCTGCGAATATGGAGCGTTATGATGGTATTCGTTATGGTAAATGTGAAACCGAGGGAGTTAATGATTTGGAGCAGTATTTTACCCTGACTCGTGGTCGTAATTTTGGAGCCGAGATGTTGCGTAGAATTATGATGGGGACCTTTTGTCTGAGCTCTGAGAGTTATGAAGCCTTTTATTTGAAGGCCCAAAAGGTGCGAACCTTGTTGATTGATGATTTTAAAAAAGCTTTTGAAAAAGTAGATTTGATTGCGGGTCCTGTATCCCCGACGCCTGCTTTTAAGTTAAATGCAAAGGCTTCAAATCCATTAGAGATGTATATGGCAGATGCTTTGACTATTCCTTCTAACTGTGCGGGTATTCCCGGTATTAGCGTGCCTGCTGGTTTTACTAAAGCAGGTTTGCCTGTGGGATTACATTTGTTGGCACCACATTTTCAAGAGGCTCGATTGTTTGCAGCTGCGAAAGTTGTAGAGGATGAATTTAGGTATTTTCAAAAAGTGCCGACTCTATAGCAATAGTTAGTTCGGTATTGTTTTTAATATGGCCAGTTTTGCTAAGCTGGTCTATTTTTAATATATCTTGCAAGAGCTGATTGATTTGGGAGAGAGAGGTTTTTTGAGCTGTGGCTTTGTGTTTGTTGACTATAAATGGCTTGATGTTTTGAGTTTGTTTGTTTTTGATTTGGATGAGTGTTTTGAGATGCCAGATCAGCATGTATAAGACTTTGTATGGATCTTGATTGAATTGGCAGAGAGCTTTGTATTGTTTGAGGGTTTGAATTTTGTTTTTATAAATTGTATCCAAAAAATTAAAAATGTTTGGTTCTTGTTTGATGTCGACTAGTTTGAAAAAATCAGAATCATTTATTTGTTGGTTGTGAAAATAGGCTGCTAGTTGTTTGCCGATCTGTTCTATTTGTTCTGGTTGTTTTTCATATTGTTTGAGTATGAGTTGGGAATATTTATTGGCTAATGTTATGTGTTTTTGTAGGATTTTGAGTGAGTTGGCTTCTGAGAGCTCATATTGTTGTACTTGGATTTTTTTTTGAAATGTTGCTAATTGTTTGTCAGTTTTGTTGATTTTGCGATACTCAATAAAGAGTATGATGGTGCTTGGAGGTGTCTTTAATAATATTTTGCTATGTTGTTTTTCGAAGTGATGGAGGATGTTTTTGGCTATGATGAGTTTTTTTTCGCATAAAAATGGTATTGTTTGGGCTTCAATGATGAGTTTTTGCATTGAGAATTCTTTGGAATCTTCAACCGTGTGTAAATCATAATTGTCTTTGTATTTTTTTTGGAAGTTTTGAACCCAGGCTTGTGTGGTGGATTTGATTTGTGGAGTGTTTTGTCCGTGGAACAAAAAAATATTTTCAGCCATGTCAATGCTTTAATTTATGGTCTTTGACATTGTCATGTTAATATAAAAAGTGATTTTAAGGAAGACTTATGTTTCAATATCCTTGTTTAATTATCAATTTTAAGAACTACGCTTCGACCATTGGGAAGGCTGGTTTGCAATTGGCGAAATTGATTGAAAAAAAATCTAAACAATATAAAGTGCCAATTATGTTAGCTGTAAATCCTTTGAGTTTAGCTCATATTGCCGATGAAGTTAGTTTGCCTGTGATTTCTCAGACAGTTGATTATGTTTCTGTTGGTGCGAAGACGGGTGCTATTTTGCCAGAAAGTGTTGCTTTTGCTGGTGGGGTGGGCTCGCTAGTCAATCATTCTGAGAATCAGGTGGATAAGGAAAGTATGCATTTGTATATCAATGCATGTAAGAGAGCGTTTGTCGATTCGCTTGTATGTGTAGATTCATTAGAAGATGCCCTGTATGTTCAGTCTTGTAATCCCTCAGCAATTTGTTATGAGCCACATGAATTAATTGGTGGTGACGTATCTGTAGCTCAGGGTAAGGAGGAATTGGTGCGCCAGATTGGCCAGGAGATTTCTTTGCCTTTGTTGATTGGTGCTGGAATCAAGACGCGTGAGGATGTTATGAAGTCATTGTCTTTGGGGGCCGAGGGAGTTTTGGTGGCGTCAGCTGTGTGTAAAAGTCCCGATCCGGCTGCTGTTTTGGATGAGTTGTTACAAGGTTTCGTAGAATTTAACCAATAGTCTTATGTTGATAAACGTACGTAAAAATTTCGATATTGCCACTGTGGATATTGAACATTTGAAGTCTCGGATTGAGGATTTAGAATCAGCGTGTTCTAAGGTCACAGATGAATCTGTGTCTGCTCAACTGCATGTTTTGCGGCATGATGGGGTAAATCATAAAGATAATATTGAAATTAAAGTTTCCTTGCATATTCCAAAGGTTTCGTTTCAGTCAGAAACTATGTGTTACAAGTTAACAGAGGGGATTGAGGTGGTTATTTCGAAATTGCGTCGTCAAATTGACAAGTACAAAACTCGACATCATTCTAGAGGTGCGCAACTTAAGACCCTGGAGTTTCGTGATAGTTTTGATTATGGGTCTGCGTTTTTGGATGAGAGTTCTGATACGGAGCCTGTCGAAGTCCCAGACGCCGATAGTATTACGAAACATACCTTGTTTTCTGATTTGATTCCCTTGTCTGAGCAAAAAGCTTTGGATCAGATTCAAAGTCTTGGAAATGAATTTTTAGTTTTTGTAAATAGTGATACTGATCGTTATAATATAATTTATAAGCGTGCGAATGATGCTGGGTATGCAATTATTGAATTAGAAACACAAAATGGAATCCTTGATCTTTAGTTCTGTGGTTTTGAGGGGGCAGGGTTTGGCCTCTAAGTTTTTGGTTCCTACTGCAAATTTGGATCCATCTGTGCTTGTCGATACGGGTTTGGGGCATGGTGTGTATTTTGTTCGTGTGAGACTGGAAGATAATATGTATTTTGCTGTTTTGCATTTTGGTAGGCGTTCTGCTACTGATAAAGAGGTCTCTTTGGAGTTGCATATTTTGGATTTTTCTGGGGATGTTTATGGGGAGATTGTGGAGGTTGAGACTTTGGTTTTTTTGCGGCCAATAAAAGAGTTTTCTGGTTTACAAGAACTAAAAAAACAAATAGAATACGATCTAATTCAAGCTCAAAAATATGTTAAAGAATTTAGTTAAGAAGTTTATTTCTAATCAATCTTTTTTATTGCGTACTTATCATCATCTGCGCTCTTGGTTTTGGAGTCTGTGTTTTGGGTTTCCGACTAGATCTATGTACGTGATTGCAGTGACGGGCACGAATGGGAAGACTTCTATGTGTAATTTGTTGTATCAGGCTTATAGCAAGATGGGTTTGGGGGTTTCGATGTTGTCGACTGTGAATTATGCGGTTGGGTCGGTGGTATATGACAATTTAAACAAAATGTCGACTTTGCCACCATTTAAGCTTAATAAACTGTTGTATCAAATGCGTCGTGCAAAAACTAATATTTTGATTATTGAGGCTACTAGTCATGCCGCTGTACAAGGTCGTTTGAACGGGATTGCATTTGATCAATTGATTTTCACAAATATTGGATCTGATCACTTGGAATATCATGGTTCGTTTGAAAATTATTTACAAGCAAAGACATCTCTTGTGCGTAAGATTAAGCAAACCGGTGTTTTTATTTATAATGCACAGGATAGAAATGCCTCAGAATTTGTGAAGGTGGCTCGGGTTCCAGTTGTTTCTTATGGCCCCGATGCTACGGATACTGTGTGTGTTTCTGATTATACCTTGAGTCTCAGGGGTTCGAGGGTGACTATAAAAATTAAGGACCAGATTTTGCAGATTGATATGAATTTACTTGGTTTTTTTAATGTCTTAAATTTATCTGCCGTTATTTTAAGTCTTTTGCAGTATGATTCGGAGTGTGATGTGGCTATGTGTGTGCAAGATTTGAAGCCTGTGAGTGGGCGTCTGGATGTATTGTTTTCTGATGATAATGTGTTTGTGTTTGATTATGCACACGATCCCGAAAGCCTGGAGCGTTTATTATCTTTTGTGGCTCAGTATAAAACAGCTAATTTACGTGTGTTATTTGGTTGTACTGGAGGAGGGCGCGATAAATCTAAAAGGCCGAAGATGGGAGCTGTAGCTGAGAAATATGCAGATGTAATTTATTTAACTAATGATGATCCTTACTCTGAGGATCCTGTGCAGATCATTGATGATATTAAGTCT
>CAYYFV010000018.1:0-4513 GCA_964471455.1 uncultured Candidatus Peribacteria bacterium
GACTCATTAACTTCCAAGACTCGTCAAAAAATCAATGGTATGCCAGCCGAAGTTACAAACTCTAACCCAGGTGGAAACAACAATGCCGGTTACAATGATGATGGACCATGTCTACAATTAGCAGCTGAGAGATTACAAAAACAAACAGCTTCATCAAAATTTGTATTGATTCTCTCAGATGGGTTACCCGAAGGTAAGAGGAGTAACGAAGAACATCTAAAAAAGGCAATAGATTCTATCTCCAAGACTAATCTCAAGCTAATTGGCTTAGGGATTGGATCCAACACGGAGCACGTAGAAGATTTTTATGGCCCAACTGCCCGGCCAAATATAGAGGTGTCTAAGATGTCACAAGTCCTAGGGGGTCTCTTATTAGATATGATCCGAAACCCTCACAAATATTAGGCTATAACCACCAAGTCAGTCTTGTCAGCCAGATGTTACAAGAAAAAAGGCTACACAAGGTCAAATCGACAAGCATACAAAAATATTAATACAAACATATATATTCAAAGTCTAATCATGACTAGGGTCAACATGGCAGAGATTAAACTCAATTGTAATTTTAGGACTTGCTAAATAGAAGTAGTGTTAGGGTTTGAAATTGGGGCCATCTTAGTAGGGATCTATTCTAGTAATAAATATTTAAATGCCTTCTGATAATAAGGTTGATTTGCTTATTGTTAGATATTAATAGTTGAGTTTATGTTAGATCAGATATGAATTGGATGTTTTTTTACGCTGTGGTTTTGTAGATATTTAATTGTGAATTAACTTGACTTTAATTAAATCTATGATACGGTGTACTAGTATAGTAGAACAAAATATATGAATAAATCTGTGGTAGCACTTCTGGCTCACAAAATAAATTGTTTAGAAAATGTTCAAGATATTGAGAGTTTTTTGGAGCTATTTTTGACTCCGAAAGAAGTTGCGACAATTTTAACTAGAATTGAGATAGTAAGGAGGTTGGATGCTGGAGAGCCTCAGAGAAAAATTGCTGCAGATCTGAAGGTCGGAATTCAGACTGTGAGTAGAGGGGTGCAACCTTTGCGAGCAAACTATGATGAATTTAAACAAATTTTAAAATGTTTATAAAGAAAAAAACATGGTGGACATATAGTATGTGTTTTTGGCAATGATGTTGCTTGTTTTTTGCGTTTAAGTTTAAAAGCCTCATTGTCTGAGGTTTTTTTAATATGTAATTTTTAGAAAATGTTTAATAAATTTACTTACAATATAGATTTCTTCGAGCCACAGCGCTGTTTTGCAAGAGTGTTAAGATCTTATAAATATAAATTTTTGCAGGAGTCTCTAGTTCAAAATGATGCTTTTTATCGATCGGCTTTGATTGGAATTGATCCCTGTCTCAAAATAGAGGGGAGTGGTGAGGAGTTTCAAATTGAAGTTTTGAACTCTCGTGGTCACCAGGCATTGGAATCATTGGAGTTATCTAATGTAGAATTTATTGAAGGTCTTCAAGTAGATTCTGATGTGGTGTCTGGTTGTATCAAATCTATAGATAAGTTGGAGAGTGAGCAATTACGTTGCAAGAAACAAAATCTTTTTTCTTTAATTAGATTGATTCAGTCTAAAATGGCTATGAAAGATTCTGGTAAAGTTGGATTGTATGGGCCTTTGAGTTACGACTCAATAAGACAAGTCGAAGAATCGTTGCGTGCCTCTCACCAGTTTGAAGTGCCTGATTTCACTCTGTTTCTTTATGATACTTTCATTCATTTTGATATGTATGATGGTCTCGCCCGTGTTGAATTGTATAGAGGGGATTGCGATGTGGCTGCCATGGATTTAAAATTGATTCAGAAAATACTATCCGAGAATACCGATGAAATTAATTCCTTGTGTAAAGTCAGTAACTTAAAATTTGCTAAGTCTCAGGATGAATTCGAATCCGATGTGGAGCAGGCACGGCAACTGGCATCGAGGGGGGAATTGTTCGAAATTGTTTTGAGTAACATTTTGACAGCTCAACTCGATGGTTCTGCGTTTGCTTTGTATCAGAAGTATACTCAGAATAATCCATCACCCTATTGTTTTTATTATGATATAGGCAAAAGGATTCTGTTTGGAACATCGCCCGAAATGATGACTAGAGTGCGAGGGGGGCAAGCTGAGCTGAGACCAATTTCAGGTACTATCAAGCGTGGAGACTGTGTGTTGAGTGACTATCGTAATTTATGTCAATTATTAGATTCTCAAAAGGAGCGTTCGGAATTGGATATGTTAGTGGACTTGGGGCGCAATGATTTAAGTCGAGTCTGTGCAAATGTATCTATACAGGAATATAGGGTGGTTGAGAGATATAAACATTTGTTTCATACGGTTTCGCATTTGACCGGGGACCTCAGAGAAGGCTTTGAAGCTCTGGATGTTCTGCTTTCAACCTTTCCACATGGCACTTTGACGGGGGCACCCAAGGTAGCTGCTATGAAATATATTGATCAGATCGAAAATCAATCCCGACAATATTATGGGGGGACAATCTTGAATTTACGTTTTGATGGGGATTTAGACTCTTGTATTATGATACGTTTTGCAAGTGTGCACGATGGTGTTTTGCGCTATCAAACTGGTGCAACTTTGTTGTTTGATAGTGATCCAGAATCTGAATATCAGGAATTGATGACCAAAGCACGTGGATTTTTATTAACAATTAACTCAATTCAAAAATGAAATCTGTTTTAATAATTGATAATTTTGATAGTTTTACTTTTAATTTGCTAGAGATATTTAGTCAGGCTGATTGCCAGGTGGATGTAGTTCGAAATGATGTCTTGGTCTCTGATTTGGATTTCACTAAATATGATTTATTGGTTTTGTCTCCAGGACCTTCTGTTCCATCTCAAGCAGGCAATTTGATGCAAATAATTGATATTGCCGTTGGGAGCTTGCCAATTGTTGGGATTTGTTTGGGGCATCAGGCTTTGATTGAGTATTTTGGAGGGTCCTTAAAGTTTATTGAAACCGTACATGGTAAACGATCAGAAGTTAGCTGCGATCAAATTTTTGAATATGCTGGGTTAGCTAAAAATATAATAGTTGGGAGATATCACACATTGGTCGGGGATAAGATTCCAGATGTTTTGGATGTGGTTTCTGAGACTTCGGAAGGTTTGGTTATGGGAGTGAGGCATAAGTCCTTGCCAATTTTTGGAATTCAATTTCATCCCGAATCTTTTTTGACTTCGGAATCAGGGGTTGGAAAAAAAATAATTAATAATATTTTGGAATTATGTTAACAAATAAATATATAAACTTTATTGAACCTGTAATGAAAGGTGATTTGTCCCTAAACCAACAACTGCAGTTTTTGGATAATAGTATTAATATTAATGGTGAGCAGATTGCCCAGGTTGTTGAATATCTTAGAGATGAAAAATTTGCATTGCAGTTTTCAAATGAAGGTTTAATTGACATTTGTGGTACCGGAGGTTCTGGGCTACCAAGAATCAATACTTCGACAATTGCGAGCATATTGTTGTCTCAACTGAATATAAAGATAGCCAAACATGGTAACAAGGGAGCAAGTTCCAGAGTTGGAAGTTTTGATCTGATAGACCGTTGTGGTTTGTCTTATTCAAAAGACCCTAAAGATATTGAACTAAGTTTAAAGAACAACAATTTAGCATTTTTGTTTGCACCGGCATTCTATCCCCAACTTGCTAGGTTTGCAGAGCTAAGAAGGGAGTTGGGCAAAGCAAGTTTTTTCAATTTATTAGGTCCCTTGCTCAACCCACTTCAGCCTAGGAGACAGTTGATTGGCACGGTATTTAAAGATAAAATGTATGATATTGCCAAGGCATCTCAATTGCTTGGGAAAGAGCATGTAATAGTGGTGTGTGGGAGTGATGGTCTTGATGATGTCACACTTACAGGCCCAACATATGTGGTGGAGTTGTTGGATGGTAAGATTTCTGAATATACTATTGCACCAGTAGATTTTGGTTTGCAAGCAGTCAGTTTTGAGGAAATTCAAGGTGGCGATCTCGAGACTAATTATCGAGTTGCCTCTAAGATTCTGGATGGGGATTTAGATTCTGCCCATGCCAGATTGGTACTTGTGAACATGGCTATGGCTCTGAGATTGAAGATGCCGAGTTTGAATTTTGAATCTCTTTATCAATATGTTGTGGATCAACTTTTACTTACTCAAAATGTGGACCATAAAAAAGATATACTAGTGAGTATTGCAGCTGAGAATTTTGGAAGTTGCTTTGAGCGTCAGAAGGATTTAGCTTAGAGGATTGAAGATTTACAGGTAAATCAATCGAGTTTTGCGGAGGCTCTTGGTTCTGGTGATCGACTATCTTTGATTGCAGAGATTAAAAAAGCTTCACCAAGTGAAGGTAATATAAATATAGATCTGGATGTACCCAAGATGGTTTCGGATTACGAAGATATTGGAGCAGCATGTATTTCGGTGTTAGTGGATAAGCGTTTTTCCGCCGAGCCGAGAGATTTAGAAGTGGTATCTAGTGCTACAAAATTACCG
>CAYYFV010000018.1:4523-10876 GCA_964471455.1 uncultured Candidatus Peribacteria bacterium
ATGCTTATCAAATATTGGAAGCGAGACATTATGGGGCTGCAGCTGTGCTTTTGATTGTATCTTACTTGAACGATGATAAATTGCGGGTTTTTTATCAACTAGCAACAGATTTGGGAATGGACTGTGTAGTCGAAGTTTTTAATCAAGAGGAGTTAGAGCGAGCTCTAAAGTTGGATCCAAAAATCATTCAAATCAACAATAGAAATCTTAAAGATTTTTCAGTGGATTTGAGTGTGACAAATAGTTTGCTGAGCTTGATTCCAGATGATGTAGTAGTTATTTCGGCTAGTGGTTACCTATCTATAGATGATATTCAGGCTGTAGATTCCAGAGTTAATGCGGTTTTGATAGGGACTGCTTTGGTCAAAGACGCCGATTTGCGCAATGCATGCCAGTTAAAATTTAATTATTAATTATGTTACTAAAATTATGTGGAATTAGATCGGAGGCAAGTTTTGATTTGTGTGTCGCGTTGGGTGTTGATCTTATAGGTTTTAACTTTGTAGAAACTTCTAGGCGTCATATCGATGTCGAGCTTGCATCTGTGTTAAGTCAAAAAAAGCAGACAAGTCAGTTAGTTGGGGTTTTTCTTAACCCGTCATTAAATTTACTGAGAAATGTGTTGGATCGAGTTGATTTGGATTATATTCAACTGCATGGAGATGAGTCACTAGAGTTTATTCAACAATGTCGTCAGGAGTTTCAGAATGTTGGTATTATCAAAGCTTTTAAGATTTCCTGTGAATCAGATTTGCAAACAGCGTATTTATATAATCAACAAGTTGATTATTTGTTGCTCGATGGCTCCAAGCCTGGTAGTGGCAAGGAAATTGCAATTGATCTATCTAGAGTTAATTTCGACTTTATTTTAGCAGGGGGTGTAAATGTGAGTAATGTAGAAAAGTTGAATCAAAAATATCATCCAATTGGATTTGATCTGGCTTCTGGGATTGAAAGTAATCAAGCAGTTGAATTGGAAAAAATTAAAAAAATTAAAAATAAATTTAAAATTATGAAAAATTTAAAAAAATATATGTTAAATGACTCTGGTCATTTTGGCGAATATGGAGGTGCTTATTTGCCGGAGAACATTTTGCCAATTTTTGAGGAGTTGCAAGATGCTTTTTATAAGTATTATAAAGATCCTTTGTTTTTGGAAGAGTTATATGATTTATATAATAACTTGTCTGGTAGGCCGACTCCTCTGTATCATTGTAAAAATTTGTCGAATCAAATTGGTGGAGCTCAAATTTATTTGAAAAATGAAGGTCTCAACCATACTGGAGCCCATAAAATTAATCACTGTCTGGGGCAGGCTTTGTTGGCTAAGCGTATGGGCAAAAAACGAATTATTGCAGAGACCGGAGCTGGGCAGCATGGAGTGGCGACTGCGACTGTGGCCGCAAATTTGGGTTTGGAGTGTGTGATATATATGGGGGCTAAGGATTATCAAAGGCAAAAACCAAATGTTTATTATATGCAAAAACTTGGAGCCAAAGTGGTTGCTGTCAAACATGGTTCTCAAGTTCTCAAAGATGCCATTTTTGCCTGTTTACAAGATCTCTTAGAAAATCCAGAAGATACTTACATGCTGCATGGTACCGTTTGTGGTCCACATCCATATCCCGTGATGAATACTTATTTTCAGAGTATAATAAGTCAGGAATTAAAAGAGCAGGCGATTAAACAAATAGGTAAATTGCCCGATAGTTTGGTTGCTTGTTGTGGTGGCGGTAGTAATGCAATGGGGTTTTTCTATGAGTTTTTGGATGATCCAGATGTTTCTATGACAATTGTAGAAGCAGGTGGTGATGGTATTGATTCAGAAGGAATGAACGCTAAACATGCGGCACGTTTTCAATCTGGTCGAACAGGAGTTGTTGAAGGTTTCAAATCTGTTTTTATGCAGACTCCAGATGGGCATATTCAAAATACTTCGAGTATTTCGGCTGGTATGGACTATCCGGGAGTTGGTCCACAAGTAGCGTATTTGGTTAATTCTGGAAGAGTTTCTGCAGCCTATGCTTTAGATTCCGAGGTCTTGGAGGCTTATGAATTATTGGCAAAGACTGAAGGTGTTTTTGCGGCCTTGGAGTCTGCACATGCATTGGTGGAGGCTATAAAAATAGCTAGAAAAATGTCCTCTGATAAAACGGTAATCTTTAATATGTCCGGACGGGGGGACAAAGATTTATTTATCGTTTCTAAAAAATTTAACTTTGATTTAAATGAATAATAAAATAAATTTAATGACGCACGTAGTAGCAGGCTTTCCCAGCATGCAACAAGTCGAGCAAAAAGTCTTGATGATGGCGTCAAAAGGAATTAAGTATATAGAGATTCAATTTCCATTTTCAGAGCCAGTTGCCGATGGTCCAATTTTGGCCCAGTGCAATCAGCTAGCTGTTGATAATGGAGTCACTACCGAGCAGTGCTTTGAATTGATCGCGAGATTGAAAAGACAGTTATCAGATGATGTACATTTGATAATTATGACATACTACAATATTGCATTTAATTATGGTCTCAAGGACTTTTGTCGTAGAGCCTCAGAGCTAGGTGTTTATGGGATTATCTTACCAGATTTACCGATTTCTGCAGAGTCTACTGATCACTTCGTGGAATATTGTAGGCAGTTTGATTTACATCCGATTTTGCTTTTGACTTCGACTTCTTCAGATGCTCGGATTCAAGAAACAGTAGCTCTCGCATCTGGGATAATTTACTGTGTCGCTCGCAAAGGAGTTACTGGTTTGCGTGCAGGTGTAGCAGATGATTTGGAAGAGTTTTTGCAGCGAGTACGCGCACATACCCAACTACCGTTGGCTGTTGGGCGTGGGGTTTCTAACAAGCAGCAGGCTCTGCAAGTGGCTAAATTTGCCGATCTAGTGATTATTGGCAGTGCCGCCATGAAAACCTACATAGAATCTGAATATAATATTCAGGTTTTATCTGATTATTTTGATAATTTTTTATAATGAGTGGAAGTATATTTGGAAATGATTTTCGTGTGAGTACATTTGGAGAATCTCATGGTAAAGCAGTTGGTTGTGTGATTGATGGTTGTCCGGCGGGTTTGGAGTTTGATTTGAATTTTATTAAGTCAGAAATGGCTCGTCGCAAACCCGGTCAAAGTGAGTTTACGACTGCTCGCAAAGAAGGTGATGAAATAGAGGTTCTATCTGGAGTTTTTGAAGGCAAAACAATAGGTACTCCAATTATGATGGTGGTGTTTAATAAGGATCAGCGTTCGAGAGACTATTCTCAGATCAAAAACACTTACCGGCCAGGGCATGCAGATTATGTGTTTGATGCCAAATATGGCTTTAGGGATTATCGAGGTGGGGGTCGATCTTCGGCGAGAGAGACTTTGGCGCGTGTAGCTGCTGGAGCAGTGGCTAAATTGTTTTTGAAAACAATTGGGGTAGATATCAAAGCATATGTTACCCAGGTGCATGATATTAAGACGACTCAAGTAGATTATAATTTTATTGAGAAAAACCCACTAAGAATTTGTGATCCTACAGTTTTGGAGCAGGCATCCAAGCGTATTTTGGATGCCAAGGCAAATAAAGATTCTGTGGGTGGGATTATCCAAGTCGAAGCCTTTGGTGTGCCAGCTGGGCTGGGGCAGCCGGTCTTTGATAAACTTACTGCAGATTTAGCTAAGGCGATTATGAGTATTCCTGCTGTTAAGGGTTTTGAGATTGGCAATGGATTTGACTGTGTTAATTTAACTGGGAGTCAGAATAATGATGTGTTTACAACAGATACAGAGGGGAATGTTGTAACTACAACAAATAACTCTGGTGGCATTCAAGGAGGGATTTCAAATGGAATGCCTATTTGTTTCCGTTTTGTAGTGAAACCTGTCTCGAGTATAGAGAAAAAGCAGCAAACAGTGAATCAATCGGGCGAAGCTGTGGAATTAGAAGTGGTGGGGCGGCACGATCCTTGTGTCGCCCCAAGGGCAGTGGTGATTGCTGAAGCTATGACAGCTTTGGTTTTGATCAATCATTATTTTGCTTCGAAAAATGATAAGTGTTTAATATTTTAGTATGAGTTTATTTTTAGGTGCTCCAGAAGGTATGGCACAATACATAGAGGAAATGGGGGAGGCGTGTGTAGAGTTGGAGTCTTATGTTTCACAGGTTAGAGCTCACTCAGGTCAGTTAAGAAATATTGTAGCAGGTAACGACTCGAGAAAGATCCTGTTAACTGGTCCGTGTTCAATTCACCATCCAGAGGTCAGCCGTCAAGTTATAGATGCGATTGCTGTGTTGCAGGAAGAGTTTAAAGATGCATTTAAATTTATTGTCAGGCTGTTTGGTGAAAAGCCCAGATCGGCTAATTTAGATAAGCAAGATCAGCTTAATTTTAGAGGATTTATTGCACATCCAGATTTTGGTGTAAAAACACGTCAAGATGTTGTGACCACCGATAAGGGTATTGCAGTTATGAGAGATTTAATGATGTATGCATTGGATAGAAATTTAGCAGTTGGTACTGAATTTTTAAGTTCGGTGAATGCGGCACTGCTTGGTCCTCTCGTAAGTTATGTGCAAATTGGCGCTAGGTCTGTACAAGCTGACTATATTGATCGGCACTTGAGTCAAATGGAGCATATTTCTAAACATACAAATTGTATTGCAGGTGTTAAAAATTCTGAGAATGGAGATTTGGCTTTGGCAATTCGGACAATGCACAAGTTGGAGGTGTTAAATGGTCGAGATGCTTCTATGTTAATTATGCGAGGAAATGTATCGGGGCCAAACTATACTCAAGATCCAAATGTAGGGGTGGCTTCATCAGTTCCGTATATGATCGATTCTGGACATGATAACTGCAAAGTCGATGGTGTCAAATCTGATACGGAATCTATGAGAGTTTTTGAGGAAGTCTTATCATCTGGGCGGCTTCAAACTGATAAAAATTTAGTTGGAGTGACAATTGAGTCACATATTTTGCCTGGGTGTCAAAATGCAGAAGTCGATTTGGAGCTTGCACAGTCTTTGACCGATCCATGTGTTTCTGTGGAGTCTTTGAACTTGTTACTTTCTAAACATCGACATAAATAATTTTATGAAAATTAAAAACATTCAAAATGAAAATTAAAAACATTCAAAATGAAAATTAAAAACATTCAAAAAACTTCGGTTCTCTCTGGAGAGATCCAAATTGCTGGTTCAAAAACCTATGCAATTCGTTGTATCATAATTGCTACTTTGGCTCAGGGAACCTCGCAGTTGAGAAATATACCAATGATTCAAGATGTGAATAATGCTCTAGATGTCATTAAAGATTTGGGGGCCAAGGTAGAAATCATCTCGAAATCCATCTTGAACAACACAATGGAGGCTCATATTACTGGTCTCAAAAATGTTTTTGATTTAAAAGTTTCAAAAATTAATACCGGTAACTCAGGGCTGACAACACATTTGGTAATTCCATTGTTAGCCTTGAGTCGGGGGTCTCAGAATATTTGTTTGGAGGTTGGTTCTCAAATGGCCAAAAGACCTGTTGCTACTTTGGTGCAGGCGTGTCGAGAGTTGGGTGCAGATATCGATTCAGGAATCATTGATTCAGCTAGTGATTTTCCATTGCTTTATAAATCAGCAATTCAGCCTGGAGAAATCGAAATAGAAGGGACTAGTTCTCAGTATATTACGGCACTGCTTGTGAGCCTGCCTTTGTTGGACGGTGACTCGAAATTGATTATTAAAAACCTTAGATCGCGCCCATATTTAGAACTTACAATAGATTTGCTAAAGTCATGTGGAATCATTTTGGAACATACTGTGGAGTTGGATCATGATGAAATCTCAATTATTGGAGGTCAAAAATTTAGCCCCCTAGATATTGATATTCCTGGAGATTATAGTTCGGCAGCGTGTTTGATGGTACTGGCAGCTATAACTCAATCCAATATTCTAATTCGCGGACTTAAACAGAAAAGCTTACAAGCGGACAGTGCTTTGATTCCGATTTTGTTAGATATGGGAGCAGATATATCGTGGGTGGCTAATGGTTTGCAAATAATTGGTGGTAAGTCCTTAAAAGGTATAGAAATTGATTGTTATAGATGTCCAGATTTGGTACCAGCTCTTGCAGCTTTGGCGTGTTTTGCTGAGGGAGTCACCAATATCAAAAATGTGGCACACGCTCGGCACAAGGAAACTGATCGCATCGACTCTATGGTTCAAGGTTTGCGAAAAATGGGGGCGAAAATCGAAGAGCATCCAGATGGCATGAGTATAACTGGTTCTCAATTACATGCTGCTGTGGTGGATGGATGTTCCGATCATCGAACAATAATGTCTTTAATTCTTGCCTCTACACAGGTCTCTGGAGAG
>CAYYFV010000019.1:0-10803 GCA_964471455.1 uncultured Candidatus Peribacteria bacterium
GGTTGTGTATCTTATATCGAGCTGTTTGAGGGCCTGTTGGATATGATTAGAAATATTTTGAGCTTGTGGAGCTGTTTCACATCGACCATTGTCTCGTCTGTATATCTCTGGCCAAGATGGGAAAAATATGACTAAATCATACGGGTTCTCTTGACATAATGTGAATAGTTTTTGTTGATTACTGCAGTTGTATGCTGAGCAATATGCCAAAGAGTCTATGAGACCGCGATCGTAAAGGTAAATCATGGAATCTTCTGCGCCGTTGTAATCTGCTATACGATGTTCGAGAATGGCGTTTGTGAATGTGTTTGGGGCTTGGCTGGGATTGAACAGGGGCTTGTTTGTGTTTGGGTCTATGAGCCTTTGAAGTTGGCGAGATACTTCTGGGATTACTTTACATTTGTTTTCTGTCATATGTGGGCTTTTGGAAAAGCGTTCTATTTGAGTGGTTTTTCCGGATCCAGGACCTCCTGTGAACAGTATTCTTTTTGGCAAGGTTTGAAAATTAAATTTATGAATTAATTATATGCGCTAGATTATATTTGTCTAACGATTTTTTTTGATACTTGTATATCTTTGTTGTCTAATATGTGTGATTTGTTATTTAAATATTGAGACAATGGAGATTCCTAAACTAGATTACCAACAAATTTTTGCTGGTATGACTAATTTAAATGATTTTGGAGATAAACTGGTCAAAGGTTTTTCTGAGATTGGCTTTGTTACAGTTGAGAATCATCCAATTACGCCGGCCTTACAGGCTGAGTTTCATGATGCTTGTCAGAGGGTCTTTGATTTATCTTTGGAAGACAAATTGAACTATGCAATTCCTGGATATAAGGGGCAGCGAGGTTATGTTGGTCTTGGAAAGGAGCAGGCAGTGGGTGCACCTGTACCTGACTTTAAGGAGTTTTGGCATATAGGTCGCGATCCCGGTCTTGCTGATCCTATGACGGCAGATTACTATCCAAATGTATTTCCAGCGGAGGTGCCAGAGTTTGGGTATGTGGGTCAGTCGTTATTTTTGAAATTGGAATTGGTGGCTCAGGTGTTATTATCTTGCCTGACTAAGGAGTTGGGGGTGACTAAGGATTATTTTTATGAATTTGTGAGCTCTGGTAATTCTATTTTGAGGGCCTTGCATTATCCTGGTTACTTTCGTTCGGATATGTTGGATAATAGGGTTGTGAGGGCGGCTGAACATACTGATATTAATTTAATTACTTTGCTTCTGGGTGCGAGTGAGAAAGGTCTGCAGGTTCAGGCCTTGAATGGAGAGTGGGTCACTGTAGATTGTGGTCCTAATGAGCTGGTGGTGAATGTTGGTGATATGTTGCAACGTTTGTCTAATAAACGATTTGTGTCGACTGTGCATCGAGTTGTAGATCCGAGTGTTATCGATGGGGGGTCTGTTGATTTTCAGTCTCCGAGGATTTCGATTCCATTTTTTTGTCATCCTGTAAGTGATATGTCCCTGCATGTGTTGGACTCTTGTGTAGATCGAGAAAACCCACCACGGTTTGATTATATCACGGCAGGTGGTTATTTAAATCAAAGGTTGTCTGAATTAGGTCTAATACAGTTGTAAACTTATAAAGTTTGGCTTGTCTTGTCTTGTCTTGTCTAAAATGATTTCCATATTATGGATAAATTTAACGCATGACGTGATTTAGCGCTTAAAGTTCGAGAAGAATTTGAGTATTTTGAGTCCAAAAAATATGGTCGATTTGCAAAGATTTCTTGAAAGAGGGTAGGGGGAGAAGTTTTAAATTGAATTGTTTGCTAATGCTATTTTAAATCTTGAGATTGCAGTTTCACTTAATGCACATTGCATTTCTCCGTTTAGGATCATTGAATCTATTTCATTAATGTCTACAAATTTAATATTCGTGATGCCTTCTTCTAATTGAGGTTGTAAATCCTGAGTAGCTGTTATTTCAATCGCGAATAGATCTGTTTGGTTTGCTAAAAATGCAGTGTTTGAAAATGTAGAGCCTAGTGGAATGCTTGTGAGTCCGATAGCTCCTATTTCTTCTTGTAGCTCTTTAAATGCAGTTTCTAGGCTTGTTAGAGTTTTAGATCCCATGCCTCTTGGTATTTCCCAGTTTGCTTTACCTAAGACAGGTGCAATCAAATCTGGATTTTGTTGCTCAACTGCTTGAGCTTGGATAAGATTCCATTGCTCAGGTGCACAGTTAGCAATTGGTCTATGGTTTTCAGTAATACCGAGTAGAATTTTTGAATGTGTTCTGTGAAAAGGTACAGAAACAGCACCAATTTGTTCAGCAATGGATGGCGCATCATAGCTGAAATTTGGGAACTGCACTTCTTGAATTCCGATGACCATACCTATCTTTTGGTTAATAACCCCTCGTGTACGGTCTGGCACTTCGTTACTTGGTGGAATTGACACCCAGTTATATGGAGATTCTGGTGTTAAACTAGATACTTTTATTATTGTTTCATGTGGTTTTGCCATTTTGTTTAAGTTAAATGTGTTGACATTTTAGGTGTATTTTTAATGTTGTCAAGTGATTTTATCAAAATTTTCTTGAAAATGGTTAAAGGGTGTTAAAAAGTATTGAAAAGTGTTAAAAAGTATTGAAAAGTGTTGAAAAAAAGCTTATCGTTTAAAAAAAGTTTTGTTATGAAAATTTCAATTTGTATTATTGTTTATAAAACCAAGTATTTGGAGCATTCTTTTGCTAGTTTGATTGATCAGACTCATAAAGATGTTGAGTTTTTGATTTTGGATCAGGAGGATGGCGTTTGGAGTGCGGCTGAATTTTTGGAGGAGAAATTTAACTTGAGTAGTGACTCGAGGTTTATTATAGAAAAGGGGCCTAATTTGTGGCACAGTGGGGGAATGAACAAATTAGCTGATAAGTCGTCTGGAGATGTAATTGTGATTGGAAGTAATGATATGTACTATCCAAAGGATTTTTGTGCCAATATAGCTCGGTATGTACAGGAGTCCGAGTCTCAAGTTTTTTGCCCGATTCTGTGTCGATGGGACTATCTACATAATCAAACTTTAACGAAAGAAATTGATACAATCGGTATAAATTTTGATCGTAAGCTTTGTTTTTTTGAGCCTTTTTCTGGACATCAACTTGAGCAAACTCAAATTCCCGGTTTTGTAGATGGTCCAAATGGGGCATTGGCGATTTTTACAAAAGAGGCCTTGGATAAAATTATTCAAAGTGATGGGTTTTTGTTCGATACTGATTTACATTACAAAAATGATTGTGAGCAAACTTTTCGAATCACCAAACTTGGTTTGAGAACCGAAGTTATCAAAAATCTAATTGCATATCATGATCGCCAGGCGGCCTTTTATAAACAGAAGTCACGATCTTTAAGAGAATCATCTTTTATCGGAGATTTGCGCTTGCTCAAAAAACATTTGAGATTTGAGTTTAAATATTTCAATCCTATATTGGCTTCAATTTATTACTTGGCTAAATTTAGTTTTTTATTAATTAGATATCCGTACCTATGCAAGCAGATTCCAAAAATATAAATAGACCAAAAATTTTGGTAATGGTTTTGAATTTTATGAAAGCTGAGCGTGTCTTGCTAGCAGTTGATGATATTCTTGCACAAGAAGGAGATTTTGAGATAGAGGTGGTTGTGGGTGATAATTCTTGTGACTCGCAACAGGCTGAAATTTTATCTAAATTGAAAGCAAACAAGAGAATTAATTTGCAAATTTTTGGATCTAATCTGGGCTATATCAAAGCTCATAACCTGATGGCTAAAGATACCGATGCTGATTATATTTTTACAATCAATCCAGATGTTCTTTTGAAGGATTCGCAAACAATTCAAAAAATGATTGCTTATATGCAAAATCATTTAGATTGTGGTGTTGTTGCCCCAAAGCAAATGGATGATGATGGGTCTATCACTATGAGTGTGCGAGGTTGGCCGAATTTGTTTTTACAGCTAGCTCGGAGAACATCCTTAAGAAAATTACCAATTGTGAGTAAATTGGTGTCCAAAGATGAAATGCAAAATCTTGATTATTCAACAACTCAAGAAGTACCATGGTTGCAAGCGAGTTTTAATTGTGTGCGAGGTGACTTGTGGCGTAAAGTTGGTGGGCATGATGAACGATATTTCTTATTTATGAGTGACCCAGAAATATGCTGGCAATCTTGGAAACACGGTCTCAAAGTAGTCTACCATCCTGTGGTAACTGTATATGCAGATGGGATCCGGGTGTCTGCTGGGGGTATTAAAAAATTCTTCAAAAGTTGGGTGATGCAGCAGCATTTGCGAGATTCGATTCGATTTACACTTAAGCATTTATTCGAGAAGCGTCCTTTTTAGATGATAATATGAGTGATAAAAATTCAAGTCTCTCATGTGACAATAGGAATCGTAATTGGCTCTCACAGAGTAGAATCACAATTCACAAGAATAGGAAAGTACTTGGAAACTTTACTAAAACAAAACCATTCAGATGCGCAAGCTGCTTTGGTGGATTTGCGTTTGAACCCTCTGCCTCTGCCCTTGTGACTGTCTTGAGTCTTCGTGGAGGTGCATATCCGGTGGCGGAACTGCGGATGAGCTCTTACAAAAACACCTTTCTTAATTATTTGCCAGAGCATCTAATTGTGCGTGATTGTGAAAATGTTTTCAATAGTCCAAATCATAACGAGTATCTACATAAGCGTGGAGAGTATGGATTGGGATTGCTTGTGGAGTTTAGCAAGGTTTTTGCCCAGGTGAGAGATTCGGGTCGAGTGGATTTGAAACATTATCCCTATGGATTCTAGTAATTTCCAGCTATTTAGAAATCGATTTTGTGGCGGAATGTTGTGGCTTTTGGTATGAAGCTACGTGGGCTGATAGGGAAAATATGTAGAGTTTTCTGCTGTGTAATCTCCATAAGAAAGTTACATTGATCTGTAATAGAAACGGTCTCGAAAATGACCTCTTTATTTGCTTGGATTTTGTCTGGGTGGTATTGTTTGTTATACATAAATGATGTTAGGAAATTCTCGATGGTGATTCCCGTATAGTTGTGGCGGCGGAAATGTTTGATGAGTTGTGCCGGTTTGCGTGGTCTTGAGCTTGTTAAGGTTTGTCCGGTGTATGCTATTTCGAATATGCCGTTTTGACTGCTGGCTACTTGAGCTTTGTCCTGACAATTACTTTTAAAAAACCCAAAGTTTTGAGGGTAGTATTGGATGATGCTTTGAAGTTCTTTGTCAGGGTGGAAGTCAAAATGTGAAACCACGCTATTGGCTTCAAGTTCGTTTATAGAACTGATTAAGTTTTCAATGCCGATTCCAAAAGGCGTAATGAGAAATTGTTTATTAAGAGTTTTGATAATTTGTAGTAATACTTTTCGGCGGATGTGATAAAAGCGTTCGTTGACTTCGTTGCAGGTTGGCATGAAGTCTATTTGATCATTGATGTCAATTGCAGCTCCGCATTTATCAACTAAGTTGTGGTCTAAAAATAGGTCAAAAAATTGACTCGTGTTATGTCTGAGTTTTTGAGATTCTTGCATTCGAAATGTTGCAGTGTTAAATCGCATCATAGTTGAGTTTTTAAGAATTTATTTTAACTTTTTGGACTTGTGAATTCAAGCTGCTGATTGTTTTTGTTTTGACTAGAGTGAGACTGGTTTTTTAGTAAAAAATATGTTATAATATGTAGATATAAATATGTATATGAAATTTAAGAGTTGGAGGTGGAGTTTGCTTGGGCTATTATGTCTGATTTTTGTGTATGTGTTTAGTATTGATAAGCCTGATTTGCCCAGTTTGCCAATTGGATTGGATTTGCGAGGGGCGTTGACTGTGGAGTTGGATGTTTTGGATGTTTTGGATACTTTGAAGAGCAAGGAGATTACCAGCAAATTTTGTAAGAAAGATGTCTCTTCTGATGTTTTATTGATAGCTCCGGAGCTTATGTCGGTTAAAGATTTGGTGACGTCTTTTGTCACGAATTTATTTGATGAAAAGTCTGTAGAATATTTGTTTTTGTCTGTGGATCCGACTCATGAACTAGATTTGGCTGGTCGTAAATTTGTAGGAGAGCAACCCTATTTTGTGGTATCAAATTCGTTGAGAGCTTTGTTTCCCGCATATGCTAACACTGTTGTAGATACTAATTATCTGTTGAGACCTGGTCAGCTTTTGTTTGTGTCATTTTCTGATGATGTTGAATATTGTCAAAGCAATAAATCGATGGATTTAAATATTAATACTAAAGGTTTGCTTTTAGTTTATTTGCAAGGTGATATGAGAAGGTTTTTGGAGTTAGATTCTGAGTTGGAATCTACAAAAGTTTTATCTTTATGGAGGACTAATTTAACTTCTTATGTGGAGACTGATTCTAATGATTTTTTGGATTTGGAGGGAGGCTTTTATTGGATAGAAACAGGCTTTATTAAAACTGAAAACCAAGTGCGTGATTATTTAAAATCTTTGATTCTGGATGATAACAATGGTGTAAGTAATGTTATTTGGGATTCTAGGGGTCGTGATCAGGAATTTTTTGAGGGAGATGAGGTAGAAGAGTTACTAGATGAGGCAGATGAAGTTGTGGAGATGGATCGGGATGGTGCTGGTCTGAGTGATGAAGTTGATGAGTGTCGACAAAATTCTGCTGTGCTGAATGGATGTCCAGATGGGGATGGAGATGGGGTATCTGAGTTGGCACATGATGGGATACTTGCCGATAATTGTCCTGATGTGTTTAATGTGGATCAGAATGATTTTGATGATGATTTGTTAGGGGATGTTTGTGATCCTGATGTAGATGGAGATGGGGTGATTGATTACGATTCTCAGCGTCAGAAAATGCGGGATTTATGTCTGTTTACTAGTCCAGATGTAGAGGCTGAGCAGTTGACTGAGTTTGGATGTATTGATAGTGATGGAGATGGTGCTATTGATGAGAGAGATGATAATCGTATTCTATTAAGTGATGTGCTCGAGTTGCAGCAGCAAGATCAGTTTGTTGTTGATAATTGTTCAGGGGATATAAATCAAAATCAGCTGGATTATGATAATGATGGATTGGGTGATGTATGTGATGATCGTAATGATTTGGATTTTGATCAAATGATAGCCAAAATAATTGATCCAAATAAATGTGGAGTGGGTGAGTCTGTGCCAGAGTCTTATGTGAAGAATGATTCGAGGCCTTTTACGCAATATCCTATTCGGCATGCAATTAATCATAGTGATAAAGATTTAATTTCTCAGTCTCCCTTGTATGATGAGGCCCGTTCAATGGATATTTTGAATACATCAGCTGAGCGTGGACTGAGAAAGATTGATATGTTCTTCCCTGACTTTGCTTTGTATAATGATTATATAATTGAAGGTTTAGAGGCTCATGTGGAGGCGGTTGGTCAGCACCTAATGTTTTGCAGTGGTTGCAACAAATGGGCCCAGATATTGACTGGTTGCGAATTGGGACCGGTAATGTGAGTTCGGTTTTTTATAGTGATAGGCAAGATAATCCGCAATGGATTGATTCCCTTAATTTTGATTATTTAAATACTTCCAAGTCTTTCAAATTGGCCTATACGGATATGGATCCTAGGGAGTGGGCTATTGAGGTTGAGTCGTCGGCTGAGGTTTTGCCCTTGAAGCAGGAGGTGACAGACTTTCTGCCAGAATTTGATGGTAAATTGCCAGTTTTTTATACAAATGATGTTATTTTTCGTACTGAGATTTCTCGTGAAGGTGACCTTGATAATGTGCAGCGTAGTAATTTAGAAAAATTATTAGCAGCTCCATTAATAGAATTAAGGATTTTGCCTGATGATTCTCCAGACAAGGCATTTATGTTTAGTACTAATTGTCACCAGCGTCCAAGAACTAGTGAAACTACTTATTTTCAGAGGTATGCTCAGAATAGTGCTGATTTTGATGATACAGAAATGGAATTTGATAGCTTTTCTTCTTCCAAGTTTGGTCATCCGGATTTACAAAGGATGAGATTTAAGAGCTTTGATTTTATTGAGACGCCACTATTTGGTTTGCAGACTCATTTACGTACTGGCTTAGATGAATTGCTCTTTAATTATTTTGAGGATAGGGCTGGTATTGTTTTGAATACTGTTAGCACAAGTAATGTATATATAAAATTTCCTACTAGGGCATTTGTGCGAGGATGTGGAGCAAGGAATTTGAATTCAACTATTGAGGGAGCTTACGACCCAAGGATTTTTGTTCCGGAGGGTCAGGATGGCTGGAATTTGCTTATTGCTGACAATGATCTTAACGAGTTTGAATGGGCAAGTGATGATAGAGGCACGCCCTTAGAGGGATTGCCAGAGGGGATTGGAGTGTGTCCAGATGAGTTTGCAGATTGTGATTTTGTTGAGCAGCATGCGTGTGAACAAGAGGGGTTGGAGCCTTATGTGCTTATGTTTAAGGATTTGATTGATATACAAACGATAAATAAAAATGTGAATGTGCATGGTTTGACTTGCTTGGTACCAAATCCAGGTAAGCCTGGTGCGCGTTTGGCTGTGGCAGATGCATTGAGTACTTTGGCTAGCGACTATGAGCTTGATGCTTTGAGTTCTGATGATTATACAGCACCGTCAAAAGCTGAGTTGGGAGACAATTCTGTGAATCCGACCTTTGGTCTCAACCCTACTTGGCGAAGTTGGTTTGCTAATGTTTTAGATGATCTGACTGCCAATGAATTGTTCTATATACTTGGTATTGCTAATAGTAATGCCAAGTCGAGTTTGTACGAGATGCCTGCTATCCAAGAAGCGACTCGCCTTGAGTCCTGGGCAAATTTGGCAATAGATGTGAGACAAGAACTTATGTGTGCTCAAGATCAAGCAGGTGAGACTTTTATGAGTCACAAATTTTGGAATCCAAACGTTTCTTCTTTGGGGCATAGTGTGGTAGTTGATTTATTTGAATTTTCTGAGATGATACCTAGTAATAGTGCAAAGCTGGCTATGAATGCGAGTATGGTGGCAGATAAATTTTTAAAGATATTTGCGACAGGTTATTGGGATGAAAAATGGTCTAGAGGTGCTGTTACTTCGATTAATAGGTCCGATGGTTATTTTAGTTGGCTTAAGTTGTTGAGTGCTAATTATGCCTCTAAGAATGGTTATATGGTGATTGCTAATAATTTCTTTATGTTTTGGAATGAGCTCTTGAGTTTCGATAGAATTTTGCCTGGTGAGACTTTGCGTTTTGAGCCAAGTTCTTATTCTTTAGAAAATTCTTTGGCCGAATATTTATTGGTTCAGAATGATGATGCTCCTATTTTAGCCTCGCCTTATCGATATCATCAATCTGCAGTAAATGTCCCAGACAACATCCAAAATGTTTTTAATTATTTTAAACAGGTTGTTGATGTTGATTCTATGTCATTAGATAGTGAGCAAGGAGAGGAGCGCGTGGCACCAATGAACACTTGGATGTCGAGGATAATGAACTATGAATATGGTAGTGCTCTTGGAGATGCCTATGTGATGCGTTTGGAAGATGTCGATATTGCTTCTCCAAATGCTTATGTGTTGGCTCGTGAGTACGAGCATGCGGTGGTTATTAAAAACTTTTCTACACGTGATTTAAAGGTTGATTTTGATTCTTTAGCTTTGGATCAGACCTGGGTGCGTTTGGTGGGTGTGCCTTTGGTCAGGACTCACAATCAAATATCTACTAGTCGTCCTGCTGAGTCTGCTTCGAGTCAATTGTTTTGTGCGGTCGGTGAGAAGCAGGATCTTGCTTTCATGTCTAGTTGTCGTGACGCTATTGTCAATGAATCTATGCCAAATCCTACAAGCAATCCAGCTTGTTTTGTGGCATGTAATTCACAGAAAGAATATATGGCTCAGCGTAACAAAGTTGCTTTGGGCCAACGAGAGGCCTATTTAGAGATGGATACCCATGAATATATTGAGCCTATTTGGGTAATGGAAGTGTCTCAAGATACTATTGTGCGTGCTGGTCACTCTGTGATTTTGTTTGATTATGATCGGTTTGCTGCTGTGTCTGATGTTGGATTGGACCAAGCAAATTCCGATCGCTATGATCCATTTAAGTCAGCTGCTTTTTGTCGAGGTATTCCTCTTGAGCCAATTGCAGCTGGTATGAGTTATGATGAATTTGTATTGGACTATGATAATAATATGAAGCGGTTGGTATGTAATGATTTATTTAAATTTGATTTTGAGCAGGTTGTTGACTTTGGTTTGAAATCTGTGGATGTGGTTTTGAATGACAATTGTGCGGCAGTTGATTATTTGGACTTGAAATGTATCTTAGAAAATGTGATGGGCTTGGATAACGAATACTTCAAACAAATGGAGCTTGAGCGTTTGCAAGAGGCTAGTAATGAGTAGTGAGTGTTGCATTTTTGGTATTGATATTGTCTGTGTTTATTGAGTAAAATTTTTATACAATGATTTTAGATTTGGGTTTATGAATAATTTTTTTGAACATTTGGATCCGCTAGCATTTGAGGTTGCTGCCCATAAGGCTACGGAGGCCCCGTTTAGTGGAGAATATGATGATTTCTTTGAGGATGGGGTTTATTATTGCAAGGCTTGTGGGCTTGAGTTGTTTGTATCTCAAGACAAATTTGACTCGGGTTGTGGTTGGCCGGCGTTTAGCCGAGTGGCCAACGATGTCGCTGTGCGACTCGAGCGCGACGAGTCTTTTGGTATGCTACGGACAGAAGTTTTGTGTAATAATTGCGGGGCTCATTTGGGGCATGTTTTCAATGATGGACCTGCGCTTTCGGGCGAGAGATATTGTATCAATTCTGCGATTTTGGATTTCGAAGAATCTGCCG